>JAWVYF010000223.1:0-4961 GCA_033722845.1 Anderseniella sp.
GAGATCAAGAATCCGCTCACGCCAATCCAGCTTTCTGCAGAACGGCTGCGGCGCAAGTACGGTGATCAGATCACCGGAGACCGCAAGGTGTTTGACCAATGCACCGATACCATCGTGCGGCAGGTGGGAGACATTGGCCGCATGGTCGACGAGTTCTCTTCATTTGCCAGAATGCCAAGCGCTCAGCTTGAACCAAACGATCTCACCGGTCTGGTTCGCGAGGCGTTGGTGCTGCAAAAGGCGGCAGATGAATCGCTGCAGTTCGAAACCAGCTATCCGGAAGAACCGGTTCAGCTGAACGTTGATCGCCGGTTGGTGAACCAGGCCGTGACCAACCTGGTCAAGAATGCCCGGGAGTCCATCGAAACACGACTGCAGGAAACGCCCGATCAACCGGGTGTCATTCGTGTGGAACTGGACAACAGTGGCACCGGTTTTGTCACGGTCAGGGTGATGGACAATGGCATCGGCTTGCCGCAGGAAAACCGCTCACGCCTGACCGAGCCCTATATGACCACGCGTGAGAAGGGCACTGGCCTTGGTCTCGCCATCGTCACGCGGATCATGGAAGAACACGGCGGCAAGGTTACGCTGAGCGATGCGCCGTCAACATTTCATGACGGGCAGGGCGCCTGCGTAAGCCTGCATTTTCCTGCCGGGCCGTCCGGTGGCGCAGACAAGAGTGATCACGGGGGTGATACCGCAACAGAAGACCATCAGAAAAAGGGGTCCGAATAATGTCGGCTGACATCCTCATCGTTGACGACGAAACCGATATCCGTGAACTTATCGGCGGCATTCTTGAAGATGAAGGCTATGAGGCGCGCCTGGCAGCGAACAGCGACGATGCCCTTGCTGCCATCTCCGAGCGTCGTCCTTCCATGGTGGTTCTGGACATATGGCTGCAGGGCTCCAAACTCGACGGGCTGGACCTGCTGATCGAGATCAAGAAAGCGCACGAAGACTTGCCGGTTGTAATCATTTCCGGTCACGGCAATATCGAAACGGCGGTGTCGGCCATCAAGCGCGGCGCCTACGAGTATATCGAGAAGCCATTCAAGGCTGACAAGCTGGTTCACGTGGTGGGCCGGGCGCTTGAGACCTCGCGCTTGAAACGCGAAAACCAAATCCTGCGCAACCTGTCTGGTGACAGCACCGACATGGTGGGATCGTCAGCTGTCATGAAACAACTGATGCAGTCGCTGAAAAGGGCCGCGCCCAGCAATGGCCGTGTCATGCTGTCTGGTCCGATGGGGGCTGGCAAGGAACTGGCGGCCCGTGCCTTACACGCCTGGTCGACCCGGGCCGATGCGCCATTCGTTGTGCTGCCGGCCGCCACCATGTTGCCTGAAAACCTGGAAGAAGAGCTGTTCGGCGTGGAAGATTCTTCCGGACGGGCGGTCCGGACCGGAAAGCTGGAAGAAGCGCATACGGGCACGTTGTACCTTGATGAAGTGGCCGATATGCCGATGGAAACCCAAAGCAAGGTGCTTCGGGTGCTGGTGGACCAGACGTTTACCCGGGTGGGCGGCGCCAAGCCGGTCAAGGTGGACGTCCGCATCGTTTCTTCAACCGCAAGGGATCTGGCTGCGCTGATAAAGGCCGAAGCTTTCCGAGAAGACCTGCTGCACCGGTTGGCCGTTGTGCCCATCCGACTGCCGGCGTTGCATGAACGCCGCGAAGACATTCCGGAACTGGTGAAGCATTTTTGCGCTCTGTACTCGACGCAGACCGGGCATCCTGCCCGTGCCTTTGCAGATGACGCGCTGGCGGCCATCCAGACAATGGACTGGTCCGGCAACGTCAGGCAGCTCAAGAACTCGGTGGAACGGTTGTTGATCATGTCGGGCGGCGATGCAGACGAACCAATCACCGCAGCCCAGTTGCCGGCTGATCTGACCGGGGCATCCGCCCAGGGCCAGGCGCACGGGTTTGAGGCCTTGATGTCGCTGCCGCTGCGCGAGGCCAGAGAAGCGTTCGAGATCGACTATTTGCGGTCTCAACTGAGCCGTTTCGGTGGCAATATCTCGCGTACCGCTTCGTTCGTCGGCATGGAGCGCTCGGCTCTTCACCGCAAGATGCGGGCGCTTGATATCTCCTTTGGCGAAAAGGAAGACGAAGACGCAAAGGAACAGGCCGCCGGCTAGCATCGGTGTGCTTGCGGGTGCTTGTTTTTGCCCGCCGCTTGCAGCATTGTTCGCCGCCATGTCACAGGGGCAAGGCAATCAAGGCAGTAGTTCAGCCCGATGAAGATCATTATTTGCGGCGCAGGCCAGGTTGGCCGCGGTATCGCCGAGCGGCTCGCGGTCGAAAACCACGACGTCACGGTGATCGACATATCCAGCGAACTGGTGGACGCCATATCCGCCAACACGGACGTTCGCGGCATCGTCGGCCACGGCGCACACCCTGACGTGTTGAACGATGCAGGTGCGGCAGAAGCCGACATGATCATCGCAGTCACCTTTGTCGATGAGGTGAACATGATGGCGTGCGAGGTTGCCAAGGCACTGTTCAATATCCCGACCCGCGTGGCGCGCGTTCGCGACCAGTCCTACCTGTTGCCTCAGTACGCTTCATTGTTCACACGCGAAAACACGGCAGTAGACGTGGTGATCTCACCAGAGGTGGCCGTGGGTGAAATGGTGATGCGCCGCCTGGCATTGCCGGGCGCATTCGAGGCTATCTACTTTGTCGATGACAAGGTGCTGACGCTGGGCATTCAATTGGAAGAAGACTGCCCTGTCATCAATACCTCTTTGTCCCAGTTAAGCGGACTGTTTCCCGATTTGCGTGCGGTCGTTTGCGGCATTGTTCGCGATGGCAGATTGTTCGTGCCGCATTCGCAGGACCAGATGTTGCCGGGCGACCGGATCTACGTGGTCGCAGATCAGGCTCAAGCAAGCCGCACGTTGGCCCTGTTTGGACATGAGGAGCAACCTGCCCGCCGGGTGCTGATAGGCGGAGGCGGAACGATTGGCCTGTATGTGGCGCGCAAGCTTGAAGAGCGCGACAGCCACGTCAAGGTGACAATCATCGAGAACAACCTTGCTCGTGCCGAGGAAGTGGCGGACGAACTGGACAGTGCCGTGGTGCTGCACGGCTCCGCGCTTGATGCCGACCTGCTGCGTGAAGCAGAGATCAACCGCACCGAGACCTATCTTGCCCTGACCAATGACGACAAGGTGAACGTGTTGTCGGCCATGCTGGCCAAGCAGAACGGAGCCGGCATGGCGTCGTGCCTGGTGTCCAATCTCGATGCACGGCCGTTGATTTCCCCGCTCGGCATCGACAGCTACATTGACCCGCGTTCAGTAACGGTCTCATCTGTCTTGCAACATGTGCGCCGCGGCCGCATTCGCGGTGTACACGGCGTCGAGGGCGGCGAGGGCGAGGTGGTCGAGGCGGAAGCACTGGAAACCTCGCCAATGATCGGCAAACCGCTGCGCGAAGCAGAGTTGCCGGAAGGAATCCGGATTGGTGCGATCTACCGCGACGAGGAGGTCATCATTCCGACCGGTGACACGGAAATCCGCCCGAACGACCGGGTTGTCATGTTTGCCCTGCGCGACAAGATCGAGGAAATCCAGCACCTGTTCCGGGTGAGCATTGAATATTTCTGATGCTTTGACCCTCGGGAAATTGCCGGTGGCGAATTCCATAAAGTGGAATTATAGTGGTTGTCGCGGTTTGGCGAATGGGGGGATGGCTGCTTGCCGTGCGGCCTACGCCCATGTCGGTGCGGATATAACAATAAGAGAGGCCTCTAATGGCACAAGAAAAGGCTCAGAACCTTCAAGATATCTTCCTCAACACAGTTCGTCGCAACAAGGTATCCGTTACGGTGTTCCTTGTGAACGGAGTCAAACTTCAGGGTGTGATTACCTGGTTCGACAATTTTTGTGTCCTGTTGCGCCGCGATGGCATGTCGCAACTGGTCTACAAGCATGCCATTTCCACCATCATGCCGGCTCAGCAGATTTCGCTGTACGACGAAGACGGCGCCGAAGATTGAGCGGCGCTGGCTGTGCTGCCCTAGTTTGCGTCAAGGTGGCTAACCATGGCTGATCCGGCTGCAAAGGGTGGTGGCGGCGTTGATTTCCAGATCGAAGGGCCTGATGTTACGCGGGCCTTTGTCATCCACCCCGACGTAAAATCGGGGGCGGTTAGCGGCGGTTGGCGTGATGCCGAGGCCAAGCTGGAGGAGGCGGTTGGCCTGACACTGGCGATCGACCTTGAGATTGCCGAGGCTGTCGTTGTCCCGCTTCAGTCTATTCAGCCGGGAGCGTATTTCGGGTCCGGCAAGGTGGCGGAGCTGGGAGAGCGGATTCACGAAGCTGAAGCTGATCTCGTCATCCTGAACGGGCAGCTGAGCCCTGCGCAGCAACGCAATCTTGAGCGTGCGTGGAAAACCAAGGTGCTTGACCGCACGGGTCTCATTCTCGAAATCTTTGGCCGCCGCGCCAACACACGCGAAGGCACCCTGCAGGTCGAACTCGCGCACCTCAACTACCAGAAGAGCCGTCTGGTGCGGTCGTGGACCCACCTGGAGCGCCAGCGTGGCGGGGCAGGGTTCATGGGTGGTCCGGGTGAAACCCAGATCGAGGCAGACCGGCGCATCATTCAGGACAAGATCAACCGGCTGAGAAAGCAGCTGGATCACGTGGTGCGCACCCGCACGCTGCACCGGCAGAGCAGGGCGAAGGTGCCTTATCCGGTAGTGGCATTGGTTGGCTATACCAATGCCGGAAAATCGACGCTGTTCAATCGGCTTACAGATGCCAACGTGATGGCCAAGGACCTGCTGTTCGCCACGCTTGATCCGACCATGCGGCAGATCGAGCTGCCGCGCGGGCGAAAGGTGATCCTGTCAGATACGGTGGGCTTCATTTCAGATCTGCCGACAACGCTGGTGGCTGCGTTCAGAGCCACACTGGAAGAAGTGCTGGCTGCCGATGTCA
>JAWVYF010000224.1:0-4797 GCA_033722845.1 Anderseniella sp.
GGCCTGATCAAAAGGTTGCCGGCTTCAGCCTCCAACTGAGTATCACGAGGGTCCGACGAGTATCCACGATGCGATATATCGAGCGGAATCACTCGTTCGCGCCGATTTGATCTGCGTCAAATTGAATTGACAATAAGTATGTAAATTTTCCTTTACACATTGGAGTATTGTCATGCGCATCGTTCTGGTTCATCCGAATTATCATTCAGGCGGCGCCGAAATCGCCGGCAGCTGGCCGCCCGCCTGGGTGGCTTATCTCGCAGGCGCGCTGAAACAGGCTGGATATGACGACATAACCTTCATCGACGCCATGACGGATCACCTGGACGACGACACGCTTCGGGCGCGCATCCGCGAAGCGCGGCCGGACGTCATCGGCACCACCGCCATCACCCCTTCGATCTATGCGGCCGAGCGCATTCTGCAGCTGGCGCAGGAAGAGTGCCCGGACGCCGTGCGCGTCCTGGGCGGTGTGCACGCCACTTTCATGTTCAAGCAGGTGTTGAGCGAGGCCCCGTGGGTGGACGTTATCGTTCGCGGGGAAGGCGAAGAGATCATCGTCAACCTGGTCAATGCAATCGCGGCAGGCACAGGCTGGCGGCAAAGCCTGCGCAAGATCGAGGGCCTGGCCTTCGTTGACGACGGGCAGATCGTTGCCACCCAGGCTGCACCGACGGTGAAGAATCTCGAAGCCATCAAGCCGGACTGGAGCCTGCTCGAGTGGCACAAGTATATTTATGTGCCGCTGGGCGTACGCGTGGCCATTCCCAACATGGCGCGCGGCTGCCCGTTCACCTGTTCGTTCTGCTCGCAGTGGAAGTTCTGGCGCGATTACCGCGTGCGCGATCCGAAGGCGGTGGTCGACGAGATCGAAGACCTGGTGAACAATCACGATGTCGGGTTCTTCATCCTTGCCGACGAGGAACCGACCATCAACCGAAAGAAGTTCATCGCGTTTTGCGAGGAACTGATTGCGCGCGGGCTGCCGGACAAGATCAAGTGGGGCATCAATACCCGCGTGACCGACATCATGCGCGACAAGGATCTTCTACCGCTTTATCGCAAGGCAGGGCTGGTGCACGTTTCGCTGGGAACCGAGGCCGCAGCCCAGTTGAAACTCGACCAGTTCAACAAGGAAACCAAGGTTGCCGACAACAAGGAGGCGATCCGGCTGTTGCGCGCAGCCGATATCTTCGTCGAAGCACAGTTTATCGTCGGCCTCGACAACGAGACGCCCGAGACGCTGGAGGAGACCTACCGCATGGCGTGGGACTGGCAGCCGGACCTGGCCAACTGGTCGATGTATACGCCTTGGCCTTACTCCAACCTGTTCCAGGAAATGCGAGATCAGGTCGAGGTGTTTGATTTCTCGAGATACAACTTCGTGACGCCGATCATGAAGCCGAAAGCCATGGAGCGAGGTGAGCTGCTTGACCGGGTGATGAACAATTACCGCCGGTTCTACATGAAGAAGGCGCTGTTCCATTACCCCTGGCGCGGCACCGGATTCCGCCGCCGCTATCTGCTCGGCTGCCTGAAGGCGTTTCTCAAGGCCGGCTTTGCCCGCACCTTCTACGACCTGGGCAAGGTGGGGTACTGGGGCCCGCAGACCAAGGGCAGCCTGGACTTCCACTTCGATGAGACAAAGCAATTGGCCGAGGCTCAGGTGGCCGACTGGGAAGCTGTTGCGGAGCGGTCGCGCAAGATGAAGGAGCGTCAGGAGGCGTTGCGGGCACAGGGCAAGGCGCGTGCGAAGGACCGCGCCGCTGCGCGCGAGCCTGTTCTGGCCTGCGGTGGCGGTTCGCAACAGATGGACGACGTGGACAACACACCGCCAGCCATCGTGATGCGCGACGCCAGGGCGAGGCAGCGCAAGCACAAGGCTGTAACGGGCGTCAAATGACCGAAGCGCTGATCGGGCCGAATGCCATTATTCAGGTGGCCGACGCCATCGTCCGTGAATTCGGCCGCGATCACCTTTCGCAAATCATGCATACAGCGGGGATTGGTCACTTCATGACTGACCCGCCTCGACACATGGTCAACGAGCTGGATGTCGTCCGGCTGCACCGGGCGGTTGCTTCGCGTCTTTCGCTTGAGGAGGCTCGGCTGGTGATGTGGCAGGCCGGCGAGAACACGGCAAGATACCTGCTGGCAAACCGGATTCCCCGGCTTGCCCAGATCATGCTCAAGCCCCTGCCGGCAGGTCTTGCAGCCCGGCTGCTTCTGGTTGCCATCAGCAAGCATGCGTGGACATTCGCCGGCAGCAGCACGTTCAGTTACACACTACCGGCACCTGTGCGGATTTCACTTGAGGGCTCGCCGCTTTTTGCTGCGCCAGCCAGCCAGTCATTGGCTGAAGCCTATTTCGAGGCAACCTTTCAAACCCTGTTCCGCGCGCTGGTCAGCCCGCGGACACGGATAATCACATCCGGCCGGGCTTCATCTGCAACCAGGCAAGACGCCCAAAGCGCGGATGCCGTCTGCGCCTTCGGCCTCGACTGGCGCAGCTGAACCCCACTCCGCCTGACACTGCGCACACCACAAAAAAGAGAAGGGAAAACCGGTCGAAACCGGCGTTCCCTTCAGTTGGCACTGGGCGAGGGCCAGTGTTCGAAAGGTTTGCTATTCCTTCGCCGCGCTGAGCTCGACGATGTAGTCCTTCAGCATCTGTGCGCCGTAGAGCGGCTTGTTGGCGCCCTGGTGGCAGGTTGCACAGTTGCTCTTGAGCACGTCACCCGTTGGTCCCTTGCGGTTGTCCGGGAACACGCTGGCCAGCGACTGGATGTATTTCTCGTTGATGCTGCTGACCATCTCGATGCCATGCCAGGCCTTCACGCGGGTCGGCGGGCTCTGGGTCCAGTCCGAGAAATTGCGCGAGTTGTGGCAGAAGGTGCAGTTGACGCCCATGGACTGGGAGAAGTGCATCATCAGACCATAGGTCTTCTCAGCCTGCTGGATCGGTGACTTGTGTCCTTCGGGAAGTGCCGTCTGAGCCGCCACCCGGATAGACTCGGTCTTGGTCAGCAAGTCCCGGAAGGGATCATAGGGCAAGGACGTAAAGGCCACTTGCGAGGCTGCCAGGTTCTGGCCATTGCGGCCGGCAGCCATGCCACCGGCCTGCTTCGGACCGGGATCGATCGACCAGACATTGGCCGGAACGGGCTGACCACGGTGGCAGGTGTAACAGGTCACACCGGTCTCGGCCACGTGCGGCTTCCATTGCGAGTTGATGTTGGCGGTCATCTGCAACATCTTGCGTGCCACAACCTTGGTGTAGACGCTGTCATCTGCGAGATTTTCCTCGTTGTGACAGTAGTTGCAGCCCTCCTCCGGCGACACCCACTCGGTGATGGCAAGCATCAGCCGGGTGAACTGCGCCTCGTTGAGGTCTCCGAGAACCTGGACGTTCTCATAGATCTCGGAGGCTTTCTGGCCGCCTGTTTCAGCCTGGTCGGACGCTTCCGGCACGGTGGCGGCGGCTTTCTTCACCGCCATCATGCGGGGATTGTCAACCTGGACCATGCCGGTGCCGCGGAACCCCTGTTGGGTGGAGTCCATTGGCGGGCGCTCCCACTGAAGCATCATGGGGATGGCCAACAGAACGCCGAGGCCTATTGCAGCTGGTATTGCGATCTTCATGACAGATCTCCTTTACTGGGCTGCAGGGTCGGTAACCCCGGGCCATACGTCAGGATAAGGCGGAACGATCCCGTGCTTCTGGCCCCACAGGTACCAGTTATCGACCACGGTGCCGGTCAGCAGGATGCCGATGCCCCCTGTCAGGGTCGTCAGGATTGCGAACCAGATGGCCCAACGGTGAACCGACTCCATGGTTGCGTTGAAGCCCATCGTCCAGCGCCAGAACAAGGCAGCGCGTTCCGATGCGGTACCACGATCCGTGATCTGCTCCAGCTCGCGTTCGCCGCCCAGGTGGCTGACCGCCAGGATGGTGGCTCCGTGCATGGCGAACAGCAGCGCCGAGCCATACAGGAAGGCAATCGAGAGCATGTGGAACGGGTTGTAGAACAGGTTGCCGTAGCGCAGCGAGAACGCCGCGGTCCAGTCGAGGTGCGGAAAGATGCCGAACGGAACGGCTTCAGACCACGAGCCCATCAGCAGCGGGCGGATGAAGCCCAGCACCAGGTACAGCCAGATGGCGGAAGCAAACGCTGCCGGTACATGCATGCCCAGGCCAAGCTGCCGGGCGCGCGAGTACATGCGCACCCACCACAACAGGATCGAGGCAGTCAGGAAGAAGCCGGCAACCAGCCACCATCCGCCCTCGTTCATGGGTGGTATGATCTTCAAGCCATGCTTGGGAAGCGGTGGCTCCAGCGCCAGCCAGGGCAGCTGGCGGACGAACTGTACCGGATCCCAGTTCACCGATGCCCACATATTGAGGCCAATGATCTCGAACGCGATGATGCCGAAAACCAGCGACACCACTCCGGTCCAGCCCAGATAGATGGGGCCGATCTGCGCGTTGCCGATCTTGCCGGCGAGGTACGAGAAGAACGGGGTTCCATCGCGTGGCCAGGCATCGTCCTTGGCCGGCACACCGGCTTCAAGTTCGCCGCGCACCTGTACCCGGGTTATGATGTTCATGTATTCCATTTTCGTGTCCTCCCGGGGTTACGACCAGATTGGCAGTTCGAGCCACCAGTTCCACCACTCGGGCCAGCCGCGTGACCAGAACGGCCCGGAGATGATGATGCACACCGCACTCCAGAACACGGCCGACAGGGCCAGGATCAGGCCCAACCGGTGAATACCGAGCGTGCCGATGGAGTAGCC
>JAWVYF010000225.1:0-4769 GCA_033722845.1 Anderseniella sp.
GAAGTCGCGCGATGTGCTGCAGAAGCTCACCGATACTGATCTTTCGAACGACAACTTCAAGTGGCTGACCGGCAAGTTCATCAATGTCGGCATTGCCCAGGCCTATGCCCTGCGGGTGAACTTCGTCGGCGAGCTGGGCTGGGAGCTGCATCACCCGATGGAAATGCAGAACGTGATCTTCGATCTGCTGATGGAAGCCGGCAAGGAACATGGCATCAAGCCGTTCGGGATCCGCGCCATGGGCACCATGGCCGTGGAGAAATCCTACCGGCTGATCGGACGCGAGCTGTCCATTGAATACTCGGCCTACGAATCCGGCCTCGACCGGTTCGTGCACCCGAACAAGGGCGACTTCATCGGCCGCGACGAGCTGGTCAAGCGCCATGCCGCCGGCGATGACTGGACCTTCGTCACCATGGAAGTACACGGCATCAAGGACTGCGATGCACGTGGGTCCGAAGCCATCTACGGCGAAGACGGCAAGACGCTGGTTGGCCGCGTGACCACCGGGTCGTATGGCTGGCGTGTCGGCAAGTCGCTGGCGCTGGCCATGGTCAAGCCGGACCTCGCTGGCGAAGGCAACAAGTTCAAGATCAAGATCCTGGGCGAGCTGTTCGACGCCACCATCATTCCGGAAAGCCCGTTCGATCCGGAGAATGAACGCCTGCGCGCGTGATGCGCACAGACCGGTATTGACCGGCGCTGTTGAAATCAAAAAGGGCGCGGAAGCTGATTGCCTCCGCGCCCTGAATTCTTGTAGCTGCCGGGTGGCTTAGAACAGGCCCTCGATCTGGCCTTCGTCGTTGAGGCAGATGGTTTCCGCGGCAGGTTTTCTTGGCAGGCCCGGCATGGTCATGATCTCACCGCAGATGGCGACCACGAAGCCGGCACCGGCTGACAGGCGAACCTCACGCACCGGGATGTCAAAGCCCGTTGGCGCACCGCGCTTGTTCGGGTCGGTGGTGAAGGAGTACTGGGTCTTGGCCATGCACACCGGCAGGTTGCCGTAGCCGGCCTCTTCCCACTGCTTCAGCTGGTCCTTGATCTTCGAATCAGCCGTCACGGAGTCTGCGCGATAGATGGTCTTGGCGATCTTCTCGATCTTGTCGAACAGGCCAAGGCCGTCTTCGTACAGCGGCTTGTAGGCGGCTGCACCGCTCTCGACGATCTCGACCACCTTGGTCGCCAGTTCCCTGGTGCCTTCCGAGCCCTTGGCCCAGTGCTGGCACAGAACCGCATCGGCACCAACCGACTTGCAGAAGTCCTTCACCGCCTGGATCTCGGCATCGGTGTCGGTGATGAAGTGGTTGATCGCGACAACTGCCGGCACGCCATAGTTCTTCATGTTCTCGATGTGGCGGCCGAGGTTGGCACACCCGTCGGTCACGGCCTTGACGTTCTCCGCGCCAAGGTCGGCACGAGCTACACCGCCGCCCATCTTGAGGGCGCGCACGGTTGCCACGATGACAACAGCCTTCGGCGACAGGCCAGCCTTGCGGCACTTGATGTTCATGAACTTCTCGGCACCAAGGTCCGCCCCGAAGCCAGCTTCAGTGACCACGTAGTCACACAGCTTCAGCGCCGTGGTGGTGGCGACGACCGAGTTGCAGCCGTGGGCGATGTTGGCGAACGGGCCGCCATGCACGAAGGCCGGGTTGTTTTCCAGCGTCTGCACCATGTTGGGCTGAATGGCGTCCTTGAGCAGAACCGCCATGGCGCCGGCTGCCTTGATGTCCGAGCAGTACACCGGCGTACGGTCGCGGCGGTAAGCCACGATCATCTTGCCAAGGCGGTCTTCAAGGTCGGCGAGATCCTTGGCAAGGCACAGAATGGCCATCACTTCCGATGCTACGGTGATGTCGAAACCGGCTTCACGCGGGAAGCCGTTTGCAACACCGCCCAGCGAACAGGTGATCTGGCGAAGCGCACGGTCGTTCATGTCTACCACGCGGCGCCATGCAACACGGCGCAGGTCGATGTCCAGCTCGTTGCCCCAGTAGATGTGGTTATCGATCATGGCCGACAGCAGGTTGTGGGCCGAGGTGATGGCGTGGAAGTCGCCGGTGAAGTGCAGGTTCATGTCTTCCATCGGAACGATCTGTGCCATGCCGCCGCCAGCAGCGCCGCCCTTCATGCCGAAGTTTGGGCCCAACGAGGCTTCACGAATGCAGATCATGGCCTTCTTGCCAATCGCGTTCAGGCCATCACCAAGACCAACCGTAGTGGTTGTCTTGCCTTCGCCGGCAGGCGTGGGGTTGATGGCTGTGACCAGGATCAGGTTGCCGTCCTTGTTGGACTGGATCGATTTGATGAAATCTGCCGAGACCTTTGCCTTGGTATGACCATAAGGAATGAGATCGCTTTCCTTGATGCCGATTTTTGCTGCGATCTCCTTGATCGGCTTCATGTCCGCCTCGCGGGCGATTTCGATGTCTGATTTCACTTTTGCCATTTTTCGTTCCTCCACGAATACGATGCAGTTGTTGCTGATGAGACGCTATATCGCGTTTTTTGCCGGTTATTTATGTCATTTGCGACGGTTCAGTTCCATTTCCGAAGCGTGAAACGATGACCAATCCACTTGACGGAACAGCAAACAGGTCTAGCTTGGAGAACCATACATTCGCGCAATTGGCGCGCCTTGCCAATAGATGAAGAAAAGACAGAAGCCATGAGAAATTTTCATAACCCTGGTCGCTCCCCAGTTTATGTCGCAGGCGCTTGCGCGGCCACGTCCTCACCGCAGTCGACGCTGGCTGCACTCGACATTCTGCGCGCGGGCGGCAACGCAGCAGACGCGGCTGTCGCGGCATCCGCCGTGCTTTGCATCACCGAGCCGCCGATGACCGGTATTGGCGGAGACTGCTTCGCGCTGATTGGCCAGCCGGACGGCACCGTGACCGGGCTCAATGGGTCGGGCCGGGCAAGCCGTCATGCCACTGAAGACTGGCTGAAGGCGTCGGGCCTGACCGAGATTGCGACCGACAACATTCATGCGGTGACAGTCCCCGGCGCAGTTGATGGCTGGCAGGCGCTGCTCGACAAGCACGGGTCGATGAGCCTTGGCGACGTGCTGCAGCCGGCGATCAAGCTGGCACGGGACGGATGCCCGGTGGGGCCGCGCACCGCGCATGACTGGGCCGGGCTTGAGGAGTTCATCGGCCAGGACGAAGGTGGACGGATGCACTATCTGCCTGCTGGCAAGGCCCCGGCTGCCGGCCAGATCATTGCGTATCCGGCGCTGGCAAAGACGCTTGAGACCATCGCCGCCAAGGGCAGGGACGGGTTCTACACCGGCGCGGTTGCGGAAGACATCGTCAAAACGTTGCAGGCCAAGGGCAGTCTGATCGACATGGAAGACCTCGCGGCGACAAAGTCGTCCTGGGTCACCCCAATCTCAACGATGTTCCGGGGCAAGGAGATTCTGGAAATCCCGCCAAATGGTACCGGGCTGGTGGCGCTGGTGGCGCTGAACATTCTCGAGCGGTTTGAGCTAGAGAAGTTTGCGCCTGAAAGCGTCGAGCGCCGCCACCTCGAGATTGAAGCACTCAGGCTCGCCTGGATCATCAGAAATCGCGACGTCGCCGATCCGGACTTTGCGGACGTGCCGGTCGATGAACTTTTGTCAGCGGCGATGGCTGACAAACTCGCAGCACAAATCTCGATGGACAAAGTCATTGCCGAACCGGAGAAGGCTGTGCCCATGCCGGGATCGGATACGGTTTACCTGTCGGTGGTCGATGAAAACCGCATGGCAGTGTCATTCATCAACTCAATCTATCATGGCTTTGGTTCCGGCATTGTTACGCCGGAAACAGGCATCATCTTCCAGAACCGGGGGGCGGGCTTTGTGGCGACGCCGGGCCACCCCAACTGCATCGCTCCGGCAAAGCGGCCCCTGCATACCATCATCCCCGCCATGGTGCGCGAGAACGGCAAGGTCATCCAGTCCTTTGGCGTGATGGGCGGGGCATATCAGCCAATGGGGCACATTGCTGTCATGGTAAACCGCTTCGTCTATGGCATGGACCCGCAGGAAGCGCTGGATTTCGCAAGAGCGTTCCATGAAGACGGCGTGCTGGGTGTCGAGGATTGTGTGCCGGATGCCACGGTCGAGGGCCTGCGCAAGCTCGGCCATACGGTCGAGCGTAAGGAAGAGCCTTATGGTGGCGGCCAGGTCATCGCAATTGACCCGGTTTCCGGCGTGCTTTGCGGTGGGTCGGAGCCGCGCAAGGATGGCTTGGCACTCGGCTTCTGACCGGAAGCCGGGTTCGCCTTTCATTAAGCATTCTCCCCTATCGTGAGCGCCACAGTTAGTTGGCGTTACGGTACACAAGGGGGTTAAGCTGGTAATGGCGGCCCAATCAGGTCTCGAGCAGACCCATTCTTCAGACACTTCGGCATCATCCCTGTCTCCGGAGGCGGACAGCCTGCTGGGCTCGCTGGCGCGCGTGCGCGAGGCCTCCGAACTGGAACGGCTTCGGGTCGCCGTAATGCAGACCGGCCACGTGGCGATGCACTGGCATGCGAGTACGGACATCGTGACATGGTCTGAGAATGCAGCCAGCGTACTTGGACTGGAAAAAGGTGCACTGCCGCGCCATGGCAAGGGGTTTCGTGCCCTGATGCCGGCAGATGACCGGGACCGCTATGAAGCAGATGTACTTGAAACGACCAACGTCGATGATGGCGATGGTATCGAGTACGGCTTGCAGTACGAGCTGATCGATCCGGAAACCGGTAACCGCAGCGTAATCGATGAGCGCGGC
>JAWVYF010000226.1:0-4764 GCA_033722845.1 Anderseniella sp.
ATCGACATTCTGACCGAGGCGGAAGAATCCGAACGCCGGCAGAAGGAATTCGCAGATCGCACCCAGCGCTTCACTGAAGCGCTTGACGTGGACGAGATGCTTGCCCAGCTGCTGGCGTCCGAAGGCTTCGATTCAATCGAGGAGATTGCCTACGTCGCGCCAGAGGAAATCGCCATGATCGAAGGTCTCGATGACGAGACGGCTTCGGAAATCCAGGCCCGTGCGACCGAATTCCTCGACAAGCAGGCCGCTGAACTTGAAGCCAAGCGCAAGGAGCTGGGCGTCAAGGATGATCTCGCCTCGTTCGAGGGTCTGACCCCGGCCATGCTGGTCATGCTGGGCGAGGACGGCATTTACACGCTGGAAGATTTCGCAGGCTGCATCCCGGACGATCTGGTCGGCTGGTCCGAGCGCAAGGATGGCGAGACCATCCGCCATGAAGGCACCTTGTCGGGGACCGACATGTCTGCCGCCGAGGCAGAAGAGCTGATCATGCGTGCCCGTCTGCAGCTGGGCTGGATCGAGCCGGAAGCGGAAGCCGAAGCCGAAGACGGTGAAGCCGCAGAAGGCGAAGCCGTTGCCGAAACCGGCGAAGCGTGAGGTGACCAAAGGCGATGACAGCGGTGGCAAGGCAAATTGCGAAGGGTGCAGACCCGGAAGAGCGCATGTGCGCGCTCTCCCGTGCATGTGCGCCGCGCGCTGAGCTGATCCGCTTCGTCGCCTCGCCCGACGGGGATGTCGTCCCTGATCTGAAGGAAGCACTGCCCGGCCGTGGCATGTGGCTGTCATTGTCCCGTGAGACAGTGGCCGAGGCAATCCGGCGCAAGCTGTTCGCCCGGGCGCTCAAGGCAACGGTCAATGTTGACCCGGACCTTGCTGATCGCGTGTCTGCGCTGCTCAAGAAGGACTGCCTGTCCACCCTGTCGCTGGCCTCCAAGGCCGGCGAGGCGGTGGCAGGGTTCGACAAGGTGTCGGCGGTGCTGGAGCGTGGCCGCGTGCGGGTGCTTGTTGCGGCTGGTGACGGCTCGCAGGATGGCCGCCGCAAGCTTGCGGCACGGCTGCGCAATTCAGGCCTTGATGCAGAGCTGGTCGAATGCCTTGCCTCTGCCGATTTGGATTTGGCATTCGGGCGTACAAATGTGATACATGCAGCCATCATGCCCGGTGGTCTTGCAGACAAGTTCCTCGCGAGTGCGAGGCGATATGAGAAATACGGGCACAACGGAGCCGCAGACGCGGGAAGCTGATACGAGATGAGTGACAATAACGACGACGGCAACAACAACGAACGTCCGGGAGGCCGCACCCTCGGCCTGCGCGCCGGCGGCCAGGGCCGCGTGCGCCAGAACTTTTCCCATGGCCGTTCCAAGACGGTTGTCGTTGAGACCAAGCGCAAGCGGATGATTGGACCCGGAGCGGCAAAGCCCGCAGCGGCTGAGACTGCCACGCCGCCAAAGCCCATTCTGCCCGCTCGCGAAAAGCCGGCCGCACCGGCTCCAACGGCGCGTGATCAGGCGGCAGGCCAGCAGTCCGGTTCGCCCAAGGTGTTGCGCACCCTGACCGCTGAAGAGGCCGAAGCCCGCGAACGCGCGCTCGCCGAGGCACGTCAGCGCGATATCGAGGACAAGAAGCGCGCCGAGATCGAGGCAAAGGAACGCGCCGAGCGCGAAGCCCGTGAAGCTGCCGAGCGTGTCGAGCGCGAAGCCGAGGAAGCCAAGCGCGCCGCCAAGCGTGCCGCCGAGGAAGAAGCCAAGCGCAAGGCCGAGGAAGCCAAGGCTGCAAAGGCTGAAGAGCCCGATGAGGATGCAGCCGCAGGCCGCGCCAAGTCGCGCAAGCCTGCTGGCGGCGGTGGCGAAAAGCCGGCCGCTCCGCCCAAGCCGCGTGGCGACATGGAGCGCCGCCGTGGCAAGCTCACCATCTCCAATGCGCTGGACGAAGATGGGGGTCAGCGGGCCCGCTCGCTTGCTGCGTTCCGCCGCCGTCAGGAGCGCCAGAAGAAACAGGCCATGGGTGGTGGGGCCGCGCGCGAGAAGGTCTCGCGCGAAGTGACCATTCCGGAGGTGATCTCCATCCAGGAGCTCGCCAACCGCATGTCCGAGCGTGCGGTGGATGTCATCAAGTTCCTCATGAAGCAGGGCGAGATGCACACCATCAACGACATCATTGATGCCGATACCGCGCAGCTGATTGCCGAGGACTTCGGCCATACCGTCAAGCGCGTGTCCGAGTCCGACGTTGAAGAAGGCCTGATGGGCGACGATGATCCGGAAGCGAGCCTGAAGCCCCGCGCCCCGATCGTCACCGTCATGGGTCACGTCGACCACGGCAAGACGTCGCTGCTCGACGCGCTGCGCAACGCATCCGTGGTGCAGGGCGAAGCCGGTGGCATCACCCAGCACATCGGTGCCTATCAGGTCGAAACGCCCAGCGGCATGGTCACCTTCATCGATACCCCGGGCCACGCGGCGTTCACCGCCATGCGTGCCCGCGGCGCCAAGGCCACCGACATTGTCGTGCTGGTTGTTGCGGCTGATGACGGCGTCATGCCACAGACCGCAGAAGCCATCAGCCATGCCCGCGAGGCAGGCGTGCCGATGGTCGTCGCCATCAACAAGATGGACAAGCCCGACGCAGATCCCAACCGGGTGCGCACCGACCTGCTGCAGCACGAGGTGATCGTGGAAAGCATGAGCGGTGATGTGCTGGAGGTCGAGATCTCCGCGCTCAAGGGGACCAACCTCGACAAGCTGCTCGAAGCCATCCTGCTGCAGGCTGAACTGCTCAACCTGCGCGCCAACCCCGATCGCCCCGCCGATGGTATCGTGGTCGAGGCCCAGCTCGACAAGGGCCGCGGTCCGGTCGCCACCGTTCTGGTGCGCCGTGGCACGCTCAAGGTCGGTGACATCGTTGTTGCCGGGGCAGCCTGGGGCAAGGTGCGCGCGCTGATCAACGACAAGGGCGACAATGTCGACGAGGCCGGCCCGTCCGTGCCGGTCGAGTTGCTTGGCATGAACTCCGCACCCGAGGCTGGCGACCAGATCGTGGTCGTCGAGAACGAAGCCCGTGCCCGCGAGATCACCGAATATCGTGAGCGCAAGCTGCGCGAGACCCGTGGCGCGCCCACTGCGCGTTCGTCGCTGGAGCAGATGATGAGCCAGCTCAAGGAGAGCGGCAAGCAGGAGTTCCCGATCCTCATCAAGGCCGACGTGCAGGGCTCTGCCGAGGCCATCGTGCAGGCGCTTGAAAAGCTCGGCACCGATGAAGTTGCGGCGCGCGTCGTACACTACGGCGTTGGCGGCATCTCCGAATCCGACGTGCAGCTGGCCCAGGCCTCGCAGGCCGTCATCATCGGCTTCAACGTGCGTGCCAACAAGCAGGCCCGTGACTCCGCCGAGCAAAACGGCATCGAGATCCGCTATTACAACATCATCTACGATCTCGTGGACGATGTGAAAGCGGCCATGTCCGGTCTCCTGTCGCCAGACCTGCGCGAAACCTTCATTGGAAACGCCGAGATCCTGGAGGTCTTCAACATCACCAAGGTCGGCAAGGTTGCCGGCTGCCGTGTGACCGAAGGCCAGGTCCAGCGCGGCGCCAAGGTCCGCCTGATCCGCGACAACGTGGTGGTGCACGAAGGCACCCTGTCCACGCTCAAGCGCTTCAAGGACGAGGTGAAGGAAGTGCAGGTCGGTCAGGAATGCGGCATGGCGTTCGAGAACTACCAGGACATGCGTGCCGGTGACGTGATCGAATGCTTCACCGTGGAGGAAGTGCAGCGGACCCTGTAATCCGCTGCCAGAGGACCCCGTCATGGCCAAGTCCAAAGGCCCCTCTCAGCGCCAGCTTCGCGTCGGCGAACTTATCCGGCACGAGCTGTCGGCGCTGTTCATGCGCGGCGACGTGATGGACCCCGTCATCGAAAAGCAGGGCGTCACCGTGCTCGAGGTTGCCACTTCGCCGGACCTGAAGATTGCCACCGCCTATGTGCGTCCGTTCCAGCCCGACGGCGATGCGGATGCACTGGTCGAGGCGCTCAGGCGCCATGCTCGCTTCATTCGTGGCGAGCTGGCACCGCGGCTCGAATTGAAATACATGCCGCAGTTCAAGTTCCGTGTCGACACGTCGACCGATTATGCCTCCAGCATCGACCGGCTGTTGTCCGACCCGAAGGTCGCCCGCGACCTCGACCACGATGAGGGTGAGACCTAGAAGCTCATGGGGAAACGCCGGAAAGGCTTGCCCGTCCATGGCTGGGTGTTTCTCGACAAGCCGTTGGGGCTGGGCTCCACGCAAGCGGTGTCGATGGTCCGCCGTGCATTCAATGCGCAAAAGGCTGGTCATGCAGGCACGCTGGACCCGCTGGCCACCGGTCTGCTCGCCATCGCGCTGGGAGAGGCCACCAAGACAGTCCCGTGGATGATGGACGCGGACAAGACCTACCGGTTCACCGTCAACTGGGGCGTGACCACGTCTACCGGTGATGCTGATGAGCGCGCAGAGATCATCGCCACCAGCGATGTCCGCCCGCCGCGTGCAGACATTGAAACCGTCTTGTCCAGGTTCATGGGCGAGATTGAACAGGTGCCGCCGGCCTTCTCGGCCATAAAGGTGGATGGCCAGCGCGCCTACGATCTTGCCCGCGCCGGACAGGACGTCGAGATCAAGTCACGCAACGTCCGCATTGGAAGCCTGCGACTCGTCGAATGCCCGGACGACGATCACGCCACGTGTGAAGTCACCTGCTCGAAGGGCACTTATGTCCGC
>JAWVYF010000227.1:0-4724 GCA_033722845.1 Anderseniella sp.
CCTGGGAGGCACCATACTCGCCATGTCAGCATTCACCGCCTTGCGCGGGCTTCTGCCCGTAGCCGTTTCGCTGTTCCTGCTGGGGCTGGCCATCATGAATGCGCAAGGCGTGTTCCGCAAAGCCGGCAAGGAGAAGGGGCAGACATCGTCGGTCAAAACGTCGGTGCTGGAAATGAACCTCGATCACGACACAGGTGCCATGGACGGGCAGGTGCTGAGCGGCCAGTTCGAAGGCAGGGCATTGTCCTCCATGTCGTTGGCGGAACTGATGGCCCTGCTCAGGGATTGTGTGGCCGCCAATGACCAGAGCGAGGCGCTGCTGATGGCTTATCTCGACCGTGTGCATGAGAACTGGCGCGAACAGGCCGGCACCTCGGGTGGTACATCGTCAAATGCTGCCGGTGGCATGAGCCGGGCAGAAGCTCTGGACGTGCTTGGCCTTGAAGACGGGGCCAGCGAAGCTGCGATCCGCAAGGCGTATCGTGACCTGATGAAGAAACATCACCCGGACCAGGGCGGCTCGGCATGGTTTGCCGCGCGCATCAACGAGGCCCGTAACGTGCTTCTGGACGACTGACAACCCTGAAACAAAAAGGCCCGCCGGGTGAGGGCGAGCCTGATGATGTGTTTGGTCAACCGTGTTGATCAGCTGGTTGGTGCCAGCGGGAAGCAGCCGACACCGGCACGCTTGAGCTGGCGGCAGGCATTGCGGGCCTGCTTCTTGTTGAGGCCGGAGAAGCGGGCGCGGTAGATGGTGTCGCCGTTCTTGTCGACGGCCATCAGGAACGGTGTTGCATCACGCAGGGCGCTGACCCTGGAAGACTTGGCAACATCGATCCGGCTCTTGGCGCCTTCGGCTGTCGGGAATGCACCAATCTGTATGTTCCAGCTCGACTGGTGTTCGGCGAGCTTCTCCTGAACCTTTTTCGGGTTTGCGACAAGATTGGTGCCAGCAGGCGCTTTGACAGCTGCAACGGTTGCAGCCGGCTGCTGAGCCGGTGTCCTGGCCGTTTCGAGGCGCTTTTGCAGCTTGCTGCCAGCTGCAGCGGGAGCAGGGGCCAGCGCTTGTGCCGCATTGGCCACAATCAGGCTGTCACCCTTGGAGGTGGCAGACGGTATCGTCACCGACTTGAAGGTGACGCCATTTGCCGGCAAGGCCTTGAGGGCGAGCTCGGTTACGGTTTTTATCTTTGGCGCGGCGGTTGCGGCTTCGGCCTTGGCAGCCAGCTTCTGCATTTCTTCCACGGATACCGGCGTTGTTGCAGCAAGCTTTGGTTGCGCAACAGGGGCCGGTACCAGATCTTCAGGCTTGGCGCGTGGCACCGGCGGATTCTGGATTGGCGGCGTGGACTTTGCCATGGCAACGACCTTGGCAGCTGCGGCCGGATTATAGCCGGCAGGCTTGCCCGCAACGGCTGCAATGCGGTTGTTGGAGCGGATTGCCTTGGAAATGTCGCGGCGCAAGATCTTGGTCATGAAGGCGTTGCGTGACCGGCCCGATTTACCGCCCAGCACGACTGCCACAAGCCGCCGGTTGTTCACTTCCATGGACGACAGCAGGTTGAAACCTGACGCCCGGGTGTAACCGGTCTTGATGCCATCGACACCCTTGACCCGACCGAGCAGGCGATTGTGGTTGCCATAGCGGCGTTTGCCGTACTTGAAGCGGCGGGTCGAGAAAAACTTGTAATAACGCGGAAAGTCGCGCTGGATGCGCAGACCCAGAGTGGCCATGTCGCGGGCCGTGGTCACCTGGCGACGGTCCGGAAGGCCGTTCGGATTGGTGAAACGTGTTTTCGTCATGCCAAGGGCACGGGCCGTCTTGGTCATGCGGTCGGCGAATGCTTCCTGCGAGCCTGAAATGTGTTCGGCAACAACCATGGAGGCATCGTTGGCCGACTTCGTGATCAACGCATACATGGCATCGCGTACGGTGATGGTGCTGCCGGCGCGCAATCCCAGTTTGGATGGTTGCTGGGCTGCTGCCTTGCGCGACACCTTCATGTGAGAATCGAAGCGCAGCCGGTTGGCCTGGATTTCCTGAAACAGGATGTACAGCGTCATCACCTTGGTGAGAGACGCCGGATAGCGTGCCTCGTCGATGTCGTGGCCGTAGATGATTTCTCCCGTCGCAGCATCTACTGTAATGGCTGCAAACTTGGGGTTTGCCATCGCAGGGCGCTGTATGCCCGAGACCAGCAGCAAGGCCAGAATGATGGCCATTGCAAAACCCATTAAGCGATTGAAGCCGGAGCGTGCGACTGGCAACACAGACGAACCGATACCCATTTTACGCTTACCCACACCTGATTTCTGGCACCGTCGTGGTGCGTTTGCTTTACCGACGCCCTTGGCCTCGCTGGCAGTGCCGATTCGTGTTGCAGTGCGGTCTTGCCCCCGGGTCCCGACTGCGTCACTCGGCTTTTCCGCTCTCCCCATCGGTGATTGAGCGGTGGAAAATTACCGGCCGTGCGAACGTCTTGAGCATCGACTTTGGCTCAGTGCGGTTACTTTTGTGTAAATTTGCGCCATTTTGGACAGAAAATCCGCATAGCGCTGCGTCATTGTGCGCTGCACAAAAATTTCTTGACATATTTTTGTGCGCTGCATATATATCAGCCAACCGATTAAAGCGGGGCCACCTTAGAGAAAGGAGACATTGTCATGTACAAGTCGATTGAAGAATTCCAGAACGTCGCCAAGCAGGGCTTTGATGCCTACGTTGCAAGCGCCAACGCTTTCACCAAGGGTTTCCAGGCTATCGCCACCGAAACCGCTGACTTCACCAAGAAGTCTTTCGAAGACAACGTTGCGCTCACCGAAAAGGTGTTTGCTTCCAAGTCTGTCGAGAAGGCTTTTGAACTGCAGCAGGCCCACATGACCAAGGCCTACGAAGGCTTCATGGCTCAGGCCAACAAGGTCAACCAGATCTACATGGATGCTGCCAAGGACGCCTACAAGCCGTTCGAAGCTCAGATCGAAAAGGTCATGCCGAAGGCAGCTGCGAAGTAATTCGCCCGACCTGTTCCCAAGCAAATGCTCAACGCCCTTTAATCACGCCCAAGGGCTGAAAGCTTTCACCGCCTGGCACTTTTCCGGTGCCGGGCGGTTTTTATTTTGTGCAACGCATCTGAAAATCGCCGAGCGAACAATTGCGGCTGGTGGAAACAGTTTCCGCCAGAACTCGCAATCCGGGCATTGACGCCTATATGATGCTGCATGGATGATTGGTGCGTAGCGGGTTTTGTCATTTAGCAGCCCGGCATCACTAGCGGCAGGTTTCATGGACGTTTATCTGGCAGACAAGGACGGGGATAAAAAAGACGGTGGGGGCAGTGGCCAGACCGGCGTCATCACCCGCACCCAGTCCAAGACCAAGAAGCCCAGTCTGTACAAGGTGCTGCTGCTGAACGACGACTACACGCCAATGGAATTTGTCGTGCACGTGCTGGAGCGCTTCTTCGGCAAGGGGCGGGAAGAAGCAACCGTTATCATGTTGCATGTGCATCAGAAGGGCGTCGGGGTGTGCGGTGTCTACACCTACGAGATCGCCGAAACCAAAGTGACACAGGTCATGGATTTTGCGCGCCAGCATTCTCATCCGCTGCAGTGCACCATGGAAAAGGAATAGGAGCCGCCCACGTGCCAACATTTTCCGGAAGCCTGGAGCAGGCACTGCATCGCGCGCTGGCGCTGGCCAGTGAACGAAGCCACGAATACGCCACGCTGGAGCACTTGCTGCTGGCGCTGGTCGACGACAAGGATGCCGCCTCTGTGATGCGCGCCTGCGGCGTTGATATCGAGCAACTGCGGGGAAGCCTGGAGAACTATGTCGACCACGATCTGGCCAGCCTGATCATGGCGACCGGCGAGGACGCCAAGCCCACGGCCGGTTTCCAGCGGGTGATCCAGCGCGCGGTTATCCACGTCCAGTCATCGGGCCGCGAAGAAGTGACAGGCGCCAACGTGCTGGTGGCAATTTTTGCCGAGCGCGAAAGCCATGCTGCCTACTTCCTGCAGGAGCAGGACATGACCCGCTACGACGCGGTGAACTTCATCTCCCACGGCATTGCCAAGAAGCCGGGCCTGTCTGAAAACCGCTCTGTGCAGGGCGTTCCCAACGAGGAAGACACCGAGGCTGGTGAAGAACAGGGTGATGGTGAAAAGTCCGGCGATGCGCTGGACAGCTTCTGCATCAACCTCAACCAGAAGGCTCTGGACGGCAAGATCGACCCGTTGATCGGGCGTGAGGCCGAGGTGAGCCGTACCATTCAGGTGCTTTGCCGCCGGTCGAAGAACAATCCGCTATTTGTGGGTGACCCGGGCGTTGGCAAGACGGCCATTGCCGAGGGCCTCGCCCGCAAGATCGTCAATGGCGAAGTGCCGGAAGTTCTGAAGGATTGCACCATCTTCCAGCTCGACATGGGCGTGCTGCTGGCCGGTACGCGCTATCGCGGCGATTTTGAAGAACGCCTCAAGGCGGTGGTCAAGGAAATCGAGGAATATGACGGGGCCATCATGTTCATCGACGAGATCCATACCGTTATTGGTGCTGGTGCCACGTCCGGCGGGGCGATGGATGCCTCCAACCTGCTGAAACCGGCGCTGTCGTCGGGCAGCCTGCGTTGCATCGGCTCGACCACTTACAAGGAATATCGCCAGCACTTCGAGAAAGATCGCGCGCTGGTGCGCCGCTTCCAGAAGATCGACGTGAACGAGCCATC
>JAWVYF010000228.1:0-4678 GCA_033722845.1 Anderseniella sp.
ATCGCCAACGTGGCTTGCGGTTTTCACGCATCCGACTTCAACCACATGCGCTCCACGGTGCAACTGGCCAAGAAGCATGGCGTGAAGGTTGGCGCTCACCCCTCGCTGCCTGACCTGCAGGGTTTCGGCCGCCGCGAGATGAAGATCTCGCGCGAAGAAATGGCGAACTGCATCATCTATCAGGTTGGTGCGCTGAAGGGCTTCCTCGAAGCCGAGGGGATGGAGCTCAATCACATCAAGCCACATGGTTCGCTATACGGCATGGCGGCACGCCAGGAGGCAATTGCCAACGCCGTTTGCGACGCGGCAGACGTTTTCAAGGTGCCGCTGCTGGGCATGACCGGCACGTTGCACGAGGAAGTCTATCCGAAACGCGGCCACAGCTTTGCGGCGGAATACTATGCCGACCTGGACTATGCCGACGACGGCAGCCTGATCGTAACCCGCGAACACGACGCGAAGGACCCGGATGAGGCGGCGCGCCGCTGCGTCCGCGCCATTGAAGAAGGCCTGACCAAGACCATTGGCGGCAAGGACGTGAAGGTGAAGTGCGAAAGCATATGCGTTCACTCGGACACGCCGAACGCCGTCGACATTGCCACTGCCGTGCGCAATGCAGTCAAGCCGTACATGTAATTCGTAAAAGTCAGAGAGGACGTCATGGCAACCAAGCAGATATTGTCACCGCTTCCGGGCACTTTCTATCGCAAGCCGTCGCCTGATGAGCCGCCGTTCAAGGCAGATGGCGACAGCGTTGCAGAAGGCGACGTGATCGGTCTGATCGAGGTGATGAAGTCGTTCCACGAGGTCAAGGCAGAGGTTGCCGGCAGCAATGTGAAGTTCATTGCCGAAAACGAGGACGCTGTCATGGCCGGCGCGCCTCTGGCCGAAGTGGATGGCTGACAAAGACCGCATGTCATGACCATCCAGAAACTGCTCATAGCCAACCGTGGCGAAATAGCGGTCCGGATTATCCGGGCAGCACGTGAACTCGGCATCAGGACCGTTCAGGTTCATTCGGATGCAGACACGGAGTCGCTGGCCGTGCTGGTGGCAGACGAGGCGGTGAATATCGGCCCGCCGCCGGCGGCGAAGTCCTATCTCAACATTGACGCCTTGCTGAAAGTGGCAGCGGACACGGGTTGCGATGCGGTGCATCCCGGTTATGGCTTCCTCGCCGAGAATGCAGGCTTTGCGGATGCCGTTGCAGCTGCAGGGCTGACATTCGTGGGGCCATCGGGCGATGCGATCCGGCTGATGGGCGACAAGGTATCTGCCCGCAAGGCGGCAATGAACGCTGGTGTGCCGACGGTGCCTGGCAGCGAAGGCCGCGTGGAGAGTGAAGATGAGGCGAAGAAGGTCATCGCGGATATCGGTTTTCCGGCGATGATCAAGGCGGCTGCCGGTGGTGGTGGCCGCGGTATTCGCATCGTGCAGGACAAGGAAGAGTTTGACCGGATGCTGCCGCAGGCGCGCGCGGAAGCGCAGGCTGCGTTCGGCGATGGTGGTCTGTACATCGAGAAGGTAATCACCAAGGCGCGCCACATCGAGGTTCAGGTGCTGGCTGACGGAGATCGAGCCGTGCACTGCTATGAGCGCGAATGTTCACTGCAGCGCAGACGCCAGAAGGTGTGGGAAGAAGCGCCCGCGATGAACCTGCCGGAAGAGGTGCGCGAAAGCCTGTGCGCCAGTGCGGTCGCGTTGGCTGAAGCGGTCAACTACAAGGGCGCAGGCACGGTCGAATACCTTTACGACGACGAGGCGCAGGAGTTCTACTTCATCGAGATGAACACGCGCATTCAGGTGGAGCATCCGGTGACCGAGTGGGTGACCGGGCTTGATCTGGTGCGGGAAATGCTGCGCATCGCAGGCGGGGAACCACTGAGGTTCAGCCAGTCAGACATCGCATTGTCGGGCCATGCGATCGAAGTCCGGCTCAATGCCGAGGACCCGGCCAACAATTTCATGCCGTTTCCGGGCCAGGTGGCCGATCTGCGCATTCCTGGCGGTCCGGGCGTCCGGTTCGATTCAATGCTCTATAGTGGTTACCAGATTCCGCCGTTCTACGACTCACTTCTGGCCAAGCTGGTGGTCTGGGACGAAGACCGCAACGCGGCCATCGACAGGCTGGACCGGGCGCTTGGCGAACTGGAAATCGGCGGGCTCAAAACCACCAAGCCGCTGTTCCGGGCGCTGGCTGCAGATGCCACCGTCAGGCAGGGCGATTTTCACACGCGATGGCTTGAGCAGTGGCTTGAGACCAATGCATCAAAGCTGACCTGATCTGAGTACGAGGAGGAGCAGGACATGGGAGCAAGATATACATTTGGAGGCGACGAGCATGTGTTCGTCGAAGTCGGGCAGGAGATGTCGCTCGGCGCCTTTTTCAAGAGCTTGTCCATTACCAACGCCGTGCGCGAAAGCAAGATCAAGGGCGTGACCGAGATTTGTCCGGCCAACGCATCGTTCCAGATCAAGTTTGATCCGGACGTCATCAAGCCGGACGACATGATGCAGGAATTGAAGCGGCTTGAAGAACAGGCAGGCGTCGGCGGCGATGCCAGCCTGAAGACACGGATCATGGAAATCCCGGTCTACTATCAGGACCCGTGGACCCATGAGACGCTGATGCGGTTTCGCGAGCGCCATCAGGACCCCAACGCCACGGATATCGAATATGCCGCGCGCATCAACAATTTTGCCACGGTGGACGACTTCATCAAGGCACACTCGGGCTCACCCTGGTTCGTGTCGATGGTGGGTTTCGTATCGGGCCTGCCGTTCCTCTACCAGATGGTGGAGCGCCAGCGGCAGATCGAGGTGCCCAAGTATCTTCGTCCGCGTACCGACACGCCGAAGCTGACGGTTGGCTACGGCGGTTGCTTCTCGTGCATCTACTCGGTGCGCGGCGCGGGCGGTTACCAGATGTTTGGTGTTACCCCGATGCCGATTTACGACCCCACCCAGGAGACCAGCTACCTGCGTGATTTCATGTGCCTGTTCAACCCGGGTGACATCGTGAAATGGAAGCCGATCGGGCGTGAGGAGTATGATCAGACGGTGGCCGATGTGGAGGCCAACAAGTACACGCCGCTGATCCGCGATGTGGAGTTCGCGCTGGGCGAGTTTGAAAACGATATCGACGCCTACAACAAGAAGCTGGAGGAGGTGCTCTATGCTTAAGGTTATCAAACCAGGCCTCGCCACCACCGTGCAGGACCTTGGCCGGCCCGGCTATTATCACCTCGGCATTCCGCTGTCCGGCGGCATGGACCGGCTGGCCTTGCGCTCGGCAAACATGCTGGTCGGCAACGACGAAGGCGCTGCTGTTCTGGAGGCCGTGTTCATGGGCCCGGAACTGGAGTTTGGCACGGATGCGACTGTCGCTGTGACCGGTGCCGAAATGCCTGTGATGGTGGATGGCAAAGAGCAAGCCACCTGGACCAGCTTCAGCGTCAAGAAGGGGCAGGTGCTGTCATTCGGTTTCCTCAAGGCTGGGGCGCGCATTTATATTGCGGTGTCTGGCGGCATAGATGTGCCATTGGCACTGGGCTCGCGCTCGACCTATGCCATTGGCGCATTGGGCGGTTTCCAGGGCCGGCCGATTGCTGCAGGCGACGAGTTGCCCGTGGGCAAGGGTGCCGGGGCAAGCGAAGGCCGTTCGGTGCCGGAAAAACTGCGCCGCGCACCGGGATCGCCTGTGGAGCTTCGCGTGTTGCCGGGCCTTTACTGGCACCGCATCACGGAAAGCTCGCAGGACGGCTTCTTTGAAGATACCTGGAAAGTCGCGCCGGAAGCGGACCGCATGGGCTATCGCTTCAAGGGCGGCAAGCCGCTTGAGTTCGTGCCTCGCGAACCACCGTTCGGGGCGGGCTCCGACCCCTCCAACATCGTCGATGCCTGTTACCCGTACGGTTCGATCCAGGTGCCCGGCGGCACCGAGCCCATCGTGTTGCACCGTGATGCAGTATCGGGTGGCGGCTACTTCATGATCGGCACGATCATCTCCGCCGACATGGATCTGATCGGGCAACTGCAACCGCACATGCCGGCGAAGTTCGTCAGGGTGGACATGGATACCGCCTTGCAGGCCAGGAAGGACCGGCATGCGCTGATAGACGAAATCCGGGCCGCGCTGGCCTGACAATGACAGGAAGGAATGACCCCATGAACACGACACTTGCCAGCCGGCTATGGCCGCAGTCTGACACATCAATTCTCAACAAGGCGCTGCTGGTGATTGCCGGAAGCCTTGCCCTGGCCATCTCGGCCAAGGTTCAGGTGCCGTTCTGGCCGGTGCCGATGACCATGCAGACCCTGGTGGTGCTGTTGATCGGCGCCTCGTTCGGCGCGCGTCTGGGTGGCATCACGCTGGCAGCCTACCTGGCGCAAGGGGCAGCCGGACTGCCGGTCTTCGCCTCCGGCGCAGGCCTTGCCTACATGGCTGGTCCGACTGGCGGCTATCTCGCCGGTTTCCTGGTTGCAGCCTTTGTGGTTGGGACGCTGGCTGATCGCGGGTTTGGCCGCAACGTGGGGACAACGCTGGTGGCGATGACCACCGGCCTGCTCGTGATCTATGGGCTGGGCGTTGGCTGGCTGGCCGGTTTTACCGGGCTCGAGAAGGCGGTCACGCTGGGCGTCGTGCCGTTCCTGCCGGCTGAAGCTGTCAAGCTGGGGC
>JAWVYF010000229.1:0-4668 GCA_033722845.1 Anderseniella sp.
CAGCCAGCCTTCTTCCGCGTGATACATCTCCTGCACATAGTGCATTCGCTTGGCATCGTGGTCGAGCAGCTGCACCGTCACCTTGACCTGGTCGCCGGCATGAAGTTCACGCACGTAAGTAGTGTGCGTCTCCAGCGTGAAGAATGACGCGCCGGTCTTGAGATACTCCTCGCCCAGACCCACCAGTTCAAACGCCTCGTCGCAGGTCCGGTCAAACAGCACTGCATAATACGCCATGTTGAAGTGGCCGTTATAGTCGATCCACTGGTCCTCGACCCGCTTGATCGAGCCGACAAAAGGCGCGCCGTAGCTGGACATAACTTAATTCTCTCCTGGCCGGTTAGATGATGCATGCTGCTGCTTGCGCCGGTATAGTGCAACCCGATCAACAGCTAAAGCCCTGTTAGAGGGCGGCGCCAGACGAGGGTGGAAACATGCCGGCAGAAACAGCCGAACGCCGAAATTCCGTACAACAGGCCATTGCCGAGATTGCAGAATTGCTGGGCGATCGCCTGTCAACGTCGCAGGCCGTGCGCGACCAGCATGGCAAGGACACCACCTGGAACCCCGGCCATGCGCCCGACGCCGTCGCCTTCGTCAACAACACCGAAGAAGTCCAGAAGATCGTGCAGGTGTGCGACAGGTACGAAGTCCCGGTCATCGCCCACGGCACCGGCACCTCCCTTGAAGGCCACATCACCGCGCCCCACGGCGGCATCTGCATCAACGTGATGAACATGAACCAGGTGCTCGAGGTCAACACGATGGACTTCGACGTCCGCGTGCAGCCCGGCGTCACCCGCAAGCAACTGAACGAATACATCCGCGACCAGGGCCTGTTCTTTCCCATCGACCCCGGCGCAGACGCCTCGCTGGGCGGCATGACCGCCACACGCGCCTCCGGCACCAACGCGGTGCGCTACGGCACCATGCGCGACAACGTGCTGTCGCTCACCTGCGTCATGCCCAATGGCGAGGTTGTGCGCACCGCGCGCCGCGCCAAGAAGTCATCCGCCGGTTACGATCTCACCCGCCTGATGGTCGGCTCCGAAGGCACTCTCGGCGTCATCACCGAAATCTGCCTCAAGCTCTACGGCATCCCTGAATCCATCGCCGCCGGCGTGTGTCCGTTCCCTTCGGTCGAAGCCGCCTGCACCGCCGCCATCACCGCCATTCAGTCCGGCATTCCCATTGCCCGCGTCGAGCTGGTCGATGAAGAGAACCTGAAAGCCTTCAACGCCTACTCCAATCTCGGCCTTGCCGAAAAGCCGACGCTGTTCGTCGAGTTTCACGGCACCGAGGCCTACACCCGCGAGCAGGTCGAGCTGTTCGGCGAGATCGCGGCAGAGCTCGGCGGCGGCCCGTTCGACTGGGCCACCAAGGAAGAAGACCGCAACAAGCTGTGGCAGGCGCGGCACGATGGCTGGTGGGCCATCAAGGCGGCCATGCCAGGCAAGGATGCGCTGGGCACCGACGTGTGCGTACCCATCTCGCGACTGGCCGAATGCGTCGAGGAAACCAGAAAGGACCTGGACGAACACGGCCTCTACGGCCCGATCCTCGGCCACGTCGGCGACGGCAACTTCCACGTTGTGCTGTTCTGCGACCGCAACGACCCGGAAGAAGTGAAGAAGACCGAAGACTTCCTCTACCGCCTCGCCATGCGCGCCATCGCCATGGACGGCACCTGCACCGGCGAGCACGGCATCGGCTCCGGCAAGCGCAAGTTCCTGGAAGCCGAGCACGGCCCCGGCGTTTCGGTCATGCGCACCATCAAGCAGGCACTCGATCCGAAAAACATCATGAACCCCGGCAAGATCCTGCCCGGTTGACAGTCAGGAACCAGCGCGTAAACGCCCGTGAGCATACTCAAGTCGCCTCTCACGATCCTCGGGATCCTGGTCATCATCGCCGCCGCGGTGCTGGGCCTGGGGCCGTACTTCATCAACTGGAATGAACACAAGGCCGAGTTTCAGCGTCAGGCCAGCCTGGTTACCGGCCGCGATGTGACCATTCGCGGACCGCTGGAAGTACGCCTGTTCCCCTGGCCCAGCCTCACTGCACAAGATGTGCGCATATCAAACCCGTCCGGCAGTCTGATCCACGACTTCGCCCAGATCGACCGGGTCGAAGCCGAGATCGCGGCACCGGCGCTGCTGTCCGGCCGCATCGAGTTTCGCAAGGTCAAGCTGCTGCGGCCCATCGTGTCGCTGGAGCGCCTCGCCTCCGGCGGCACCTCGTGGGACATCAACCCCGCGCGTTCGCTACAGGGCTTGCCCGGTGCCGACCAGATCGCCGTTGCCGGCATCGATATCGAAGATGGCCAGGTGCTGCTCGGCGATGGCCGGCGCGGTGGCATTTCGCAGGTCAACAGCGTCAACGGCAAACTGTCAGCACCTGCCCTGGACGGCCCATGGCGGGTGCGCCTGGAGGCAGACCAGCAAGGCACGCCCTTTGCCTTCAACGCCTCCACCGGCAAGTACCGCCCCGGCAAGCCGCTCAACGTGTCGGTGTCCATCAGTCCGAAACGCGACGCAGGTTTCAGCTGGACCTTTGATGGCGAAGCGCTCCGTGATGACGGCAACATCAAGGGACGGCTGATTGTGACGCCCGCCGTTCTGGCAGGCGGCAAGTCCAACCCGCTCGACTCGCTCTGGCAAATCCGCCTGACCGGAAACCTCACCGCCAACTTCGACACCCTCAAACTGCGTGACATTGAGGTTGTGCCCGCCACTGACCTGGCCAGCGGCAACCTCGTCACCGGCCAGGCCGACATCACGCTTGGCGAACAGCTCAGAATTGATACGTCCCTGCAGGCCGCCAGCCTGAACATCGACGAACTGCTGGGCCGCAACGTGTTCAAGTCGCAGGTGCCGTCGTCTGGTGAGATATCGGCGGACAAGACAACCGCAGGCCCGCTGCAGGTTGCAGGCAGCCTTTTGCAATCCTTGCCGGAAAACACCGCAATACGCTTCAAGTCTGCCATCACCAGCATGATCATCGGCGGCGAAACGCTCACCCAGGTGCAGCTTGAAGGCCAGATGTCACCATCCAACCTGCGCATTTCGCGCGCGGTTGCCGGCTTGCCGGGCCAGACCCGCACCAGCTTCAACGGCATCTTCCTGCCACCATCCAATGGCAGCCAGCCTCAGCTTGCCGGGCAGTTGAAGGCAGCCAGTGTCTCCCTGCGCGACCTGGCGGTGTGGGCCTTTCCCGACCACGCAAGCACCATGGCGCAAGTCTGGTCCGGCGCGCGTGGCCGGGCCAACCTTGATGCGCAAGTCGGCTGGACGCCCGAAACTTTCCGCCTGTCCAACGTGACCGCCAAGGTCGATGACGCGACGGCCACCGGCAGTTTCCGCATCGCATCCGGAGACAGCGCAGCCATTGCCCTTAGGCTGGTTGCCGACAAACTCAATATCGACCGCTATGCCCCGCGCGGTTTCTCCGCCGCCGCCATCGAAGGCGGCACGATGTCCGGCCTCGCCGAGCTCACCGCCGCACTGCTCGCCTATGGCGATGCCCAGATGACGGTTCAAACCGACAGTCTCATCCTGCGCGGCGTCGAGGCGCAGGACATTGCCGTTGACGTAGACATTTCCGAAGGGGCGATTGAGCTGCGTACCATCGAGATCGGCGGCATTGGCGATGCAAGGCTCGACATTGCCGGCATCCTGAACTTTCCCGAACAAGGCATCACCGGCTCCATCTCCGGCGACTTCAAGGCCACTGATCCCCGCCCCTTCCTGCGCCTTGCCGGTATTCTGGATCCTGCCCAGGCCAACGCCCCCTGGGCGAAGCGGCTGGGACCGGTTGACCTGAAAGTCCTCTCGGAAGTCACCACCAGCAACGGACCCGGCACCGCCAACCTCAAGGCATCGCTCACCGGCAAGGCGGCCAGCGCCTCCATCGCGGGAAACATCACCTTTGATGGCGACCTCCAGCAATGGCGCACCGGCAAGCTTGCCATGACCGCCAACGCCACAGGTGCCAACAGCGCAAACCTGATCGCACTTGCCGGGCTGCAACCGGTAACAGGCGGCGATGAGCCTGCCACGGTCAACCTCACCTTGAAGGGTACCCCTTCATCCGCCTTGTCAGGCACCGTAAAAATCGAGGCATTCGCCAGCACATTGAATGTCGATGGTGGCCTTACCGTCACCCCGAAAGGCGCACTGGCCGGAACCGGCTCGCTCAAGCTGGAGGCAATCAATGCAGCCACCCCGCTTGCCGCACTCGGGGTTGCCGTGCCCGACTGGCCAGACACCATGCCACGCGGGCTCAAGGCCAGTGCCGATGCCGTGCTGAGCGATCAGACCATTGTGCTGCGTCCGTTCAAGCTCACCCTGCCCGGCAACTCGGCCAATGGACTGGTCAGCCTGGCCGGCTCGTTGCGCAAACCCTCCATTGGTGCCGTCCTTCAACTTGACCAGCTTGATGCCGCGTGGCTGGCCGGCCTGCTTGCCTCATCGCCCGCCTCCTCCGGCACGGCAGAGACCTTCGATCTCACCCGCCTTGGCTGGATCGGCAAATCTCTCAGGCTCGCCGCCAACCGGATCGACCTTGTGCCGGGTGTGGCGCTGGCCAGCGGTACCGTCGCCATTGACCGCAAGGACGACGCCAAGTTCGAGGTAAATCTGGATGGCCAAACCTCCGCAGGCAAACCCC
>JAWVYF010000230.1:0-4640 GCA_033722845.1 Anderseniella sp.
GCAGCGTGAATATGCCGATCGACCGACACAGGCCCGCCGCCCAGGGCAGAAAGTCCTGTTCCTGCCCGAGCAGCTCGACAAGGTGGGCGAGCGACATGTCACGGCGCAACCGCATCATGGCATCGATGGCTGGCATCGGTGCAATGACGGGATCAAGGCTGGCATCTTCATGCCAGTCGGTGAAGTACAAACCTGCAAGCGGCAACGGCCCGGCAGCATAGCGGCCCGGCACCAGATGTACATGCTTGCCAAAGCGGTAGCTGTTGACGGCCAGTTCGCTGCCGTCGAGACCGGCAAGACCGGCTCCTTCATCAAACAGGTGAAGCACGGGCAGCGAGGGCGTTGCCAGATAGGGCGCATCGGGCCTTGCGTGCAGGGTCAGCCGGTCATCGGTGAACAGCTTGAAACCGGCACCGGAGAAGCTGGCGGCCAGGGTGGATTTTCCATCACCGGCATTGCCGGCAAAGGCAACGCAGCCGGCCGGCGTTTCAATGGCGGCGCAGTGCAGCGGCAGATACTTTCGCTGATGCAGCAAGGTGCCGACGCCGGCAGACAAGGCGAAGAACCTGGCGGCAGCCATCTGTGAGGGATCGCCCGGATCGATGGTCACGGTGTCCCCGTGCTCGACCAGACAGCGGATGCCGTTGGTCAGGCGCATGAAAACCTGATCGCTACCGATGAGATAGCCATCCTTGGAAACGGCGTGATGGGGGATGGTTTCGGGTAGTGATGCCTGCACGATCCGCACCGGGCGGTCATCCAAAACCCTTGGGTCATCGCTGCTCGAGACGGCAATGGCCTCGGGCAGCTCGATCTCCGACTCCAGCACCAGGCCATGCAGGCAATATCGATAAAGGGGCGCGGAAGACATCAGGCAAGTTGCAGCATTGTTGCAGGGGATGGTGATTGAGCGGGCGCACAGTGCAGGAGTCGCGCCCCGGCGGCAAGGCCGGAGATGAGGCGCGGCAATGCTGCATGCACTCAAGCTGCGTTGAAGCGTTTGCGCAGTTCGCCAAGAGCCTCGCCCAGGTCTCGCGAGACGTCCTTGCAGGCAGAGCCTAGATCGAGGGTTTCGCCTTCACGGGCCTTGCGTTCGATATCGGCGCAGGTTGCGGCCAGCCGGGCGGCGCCGATGTTCAACGCCATTGATTTCAGGGCGTGCACGGCTTCGGCAAGTTCGGTCTGCTCGTCGTTCTCGCAAGCGTTTTGAATCTTCTCCATTGCCGGTTCGGCATTCTGTTCGAACAGGCCGAAGATCCGGGCCACGAACTCCGGGTCATCCTGTCCGATAGTCATCAGCCCGGCCAGCACCGTTTCATCGAGGCGCGGGATCAGCTGGCCGGTGCTGCCGGTTTGTTTGCCGTTGCCGTTGTTCTGAGAAGGTCTGGTTGCGCCTTTCTGCGCGGCAGAAGATGAGGCGGGCGGGCCGGCCTCATTGCTGTCTTGCGAAACATCAGCGCTTGCGACGATGTCAGCCTCTGCTTCTTTCATTTCCGTAGCTTTGTCTGTCGCAGCTGAGGAGGCTGGCGCGGCATCAGTTTCGGCTGCCGGTGCAGATGCATGACGCTGCATTGCGCCTGCAATCTGATTGATCGTGAATGGCTTGGTCACCTTCTCATCCATCCCGGCTGTGGACCAGCTGTTGGCCTGGCCTGCGCCTTCAAGATGGGCGGTCAGCGCAATGACCGGTGTGCGCGGCCGCCGGGTTTCGCGTTCCTCGGTGCGGATCAACCGGGTTGCTTCCAGCCCGTCCATGACCGGCATGGAGCAGTCCATCAGGATGATGTCAGATTTCGACTTGCGCCAATGGGTCACGGCTTCTGCCCCGTTCTCGACCAGATCGAAGGTGATGCCTAGATGGCGCAAGACCTCGGCCACCACATAGCGTTTGACCGGGTTGTCGTCTGCCACCAGCACCTTGAGGTGTGACAGTTCCGGCAGCTTGGCCGTGCTGCGGCTGGCAAGGGCCAGGGCGTCGGCACCGCGCAACCTGTTCTGCGCCATGCTGTGTGCAAGCGCCTGAATGTCGGCCTGTGCCATTGGCAGCGGCAGCACGTCATGGGCAAGGCCGCTCGTCAGCATGGACTGGGCACCGGTATTGCCGATGGGCTGAACAACAATGAACTGCGGCAGCCGGGCGGCGCGCAAATCCAAGATGTCATGGGCGATCGGAACGGAAGTGAAGATCGTCTTGTACTCACCGAGCATGGCCGGGGTGATGGCACTGGGATGCTCGCTGGTAACGTTCAGCCCGAGGGACATGAACTGGCTGGTCAGTGCCCGCGACAGGCTCTCGTCTGCAAGGCAAACCAGCGCTGGTGCCAGCTCTGTGTCTGACAGATCGGGGGCGGTGTGGGCAACCGGATCCGGGCAGGGGATGGTGACCACGAAGCGGCTTCCCTTGCCGGGCTGGCTGGAGGCACGGATGTTGCCGTGCATGGCATCGACCAGCCGCTTGCAAATCGACAGGCCAAGGCCGGTGCCGCCATACTTGCGGGTTGTGCTGGCATCGGCCTGGGAAAACGCCTCGAAGATGGTCGACAGCTTGTCTTCGCTGATACCGATGCCGGTGTCGATGATGGTGAACTCAATGCACTGCTGCGCGCTGTCTTCGTGAGGTTTGACCATGCGCGCGGCGATGCCGACATAGCCGTGCTCGGTGAACTTGATCGCGTTGTTGGCGAGGTTGGTGAGGATCTGGCTGAGCCGGACCGGATCGCAGGTAAAGGTGGCCGGCACGGCCGGGTCGACATAGGACACCAGTTGCAGCCCTGAGGAATTGGCGCGCTCCCAGAACAGCGCCAGCACATGGTCGATTGTCGTGCGGGCCGAGACGGGAACCTGTTCCAGTTCAAGCTTGCCGGCTTCGATCTTGGAGAGATCGAGCAAGTCGTTGATGATTGTCAGCAGGGACTGGCCGGAGCTGACGATCACATCTGCATATCGCTGCATGCCGTCCGGCAGGCGGCCTGCGGCCAGCAGTTCGGCCATGACCATGATGCCGTTCATCGGCGTGCGGATTTCGTGGCTCATCGTGGCAAGGAAGCTGGACTTCGCGTCCGATGCTGCTTCTGCGGCTTCCTTGGCGATGCGAAGCTGGGCGGTGCGTTCTTCAACCGTACGCTCCAGGCCGGCGCGATGGCGGGCAAGGTCCAGATCGCGGGCATTGATCTGGTCGAGCATGGAATTGAAAGCATCCACCAGCTTGCCGATTTCATCGTTGGTCAGCCGGTCGGCTCTAACCGAGTAGTCGTGCTTGTCACGCACTCTTGCGATGGTCTTCATCAGGCTTGCCAGCGGTGAGGTGACCGAGCGTTTGAGGCCCGATGACACGCCAAGGCCAAGCAGGCAGGCAAACAGAGCGGCAACGAGCGAGGCCAGCACCCCTTCAAACAGCTGGGTGCGCAGGTCAGAGATGTCCGCCAGCAATGAAACGTCTCCGACCTTCTGTCCGCCCTGGATCACCGGAACGGAGACCGAAATGGTCGGGTTGAGGATCAGCGCCAGCACACCCTTTGCCGACTTGTCCGGGGTGATGGTACCAAGTCCGTTGCCCTGCTCAACGATCACGGCGTTGCCGAGGGCGGCGAAGATCTGGCCGTCGTTCAGGCTGGCCGCGATGTATGGAATGGCATTGAGCTTGCCGATGGCGCGCAACGAGTTGAGGGCGGCCTGTCTGTCCTGGTTGCGCAGGTGCGGTGCCACGCTTGCGGCAAAAACCTGGGCGGTGGCCGTCAGCGTGTCTTCGCGCGCAGTGAGGTTTTGCGTGGTCTGGCGGTAAACGTAAAATCCTGTTGCCGAGGTGACCGCGACGAGCACTGCCGCCAGCACCACCACCGTGATCTTGCGGGCGATGGTAAGGCTCAGTGATTGAAGCAGTTTTTCCTTCAGCGGCATCAGGTTTCCTGCACCAGGTTACGATACGTCCGGCAATGGCTGTTCCGGTTATCCTTGATAGCGCCATCATGGTTAACAAAACCTGCAGTTTTGGCCTGTACGAAGCGGCTTGCAGCCCGGCTTTGGCCGCAGATGTTCAGCCTTCGTTAACGCTACAGCCCGATATCGCAAATTTGCCGGTCTGCATTAACTTTCGCTGCTTCCCCATACGGTAGGATTGTGCGTTCAAAATTATCCAGGAAAGCGCCTGGCCGTTTTGGGGGAAATACCTGGTGTTCAAAGTGTTGCGATCACTGATTGACAGGATTGATGGAAGCGTTGCGGTCGTTTTCGGCATAGCCGCGCCGGTGCTGATCGGCGTTGCAGGCGTTGCCGTCGACTATGCACGGTTCAATTCAACCCGTGCCGACCTTCAGGGGTTGGCAGACGGGGCCGCCGTTGCAGCGGTGCAGAGCATGGCGGTTGCCAACATGAGCTCAGGTGCAACTGCTGCCACGGTGGACAGCTACGTGAAGTCCAACGCCGAAGGCATCGCCTGGCAGAAGGGCGACAAGCAAATCGTTGTCGCAACGAAGGTCGACAGCGCCAATAACGCCGTGGAAGTGCAGCTCAGCAAGGAATGGAAGCCGATGCTGGCGCATGTGCTGATCGGGGAAGTGAAGACCCCGGTGGTGGTTGAATCGACCGCCAAGATGGTCGGTAGCGGCAAGGCGTGCGTGGTCGGGCTGAACCAGAGCGAGGAC
>JAWVYF010000231.1:0-4630 GCA_033722845.1 Anderseniella sp.
GCGTAGCGGTAGGCAGAACCTTCGATCTGGGCCGAGGGTTTCAGCTTTTCCATCATGCCGAGATAACCACACGCCAGCGAGGCAGCGATGCACAGGTAAGGGTTGGCGTCGGCACCGGGCACCCGGTTTTCAATGCGTGTATTATCCGGGTCGGATTTCGGAACCCGCAAGGGTGCGGTGCGGTTGTCGATGCTCCAGTGGGTGTTGGTCGGCGCATCGGCACCCGGCACGAGGCGGCGGTATGAATTGACGTTGGGCGCGAAGAACAGCATGGCCGGGTTCATGTAGCGCTGCAGGCCGCCGACATGGGACATGAACAGGCGGGATTGCTTGTTGCCCCGCCCGCGGAACAGGTTGCGGCCAGACTTTGCATCCAGCAGGGACTGGTGAAGGTGCATGGCAGAGCCCGGCTCGTCCTGGTGCGGTTTGGCCATGAAGGTGGCGTAGACGTCGTGCTTGAGGGCAGCCTGGCGCACGATGCGCTTGAACAGAAAAACCTGATCGGCCAGATCAAGCGGGTCGCCGTGATTGAAGTTGATCTCCAGCTGGGCCGGACCACTTTCATGGCTGATGGTATCGACATCAAGGCCACAGGCTTCGCAGTAGTCGTAAATGTCCTCGACGATGGGATCGAAATCGTTGGCCGCGTCGATGCCGTAGGCCTGGCCAACCTTCTCGGCGCGCCCGCTGGTGCCGACGGGTGATTCCAGCGGGTAGTCCGGATCAAGGTTCTTCTTGACCAGATAAAACTCGAGTTCCGGTGCGACGACAGGTTTCCAGCCCTGCTCTTCATACAGCGACAATACACGCTTGAGCACGTGGCGCGGGGCGATGTCGACCGGCTCATCATCGAGATAGTGAGCGTCACAAATGACCTGGGCGGTTGGATTGACGTGCCAGGGTACCGGCTTCAGGGTGGCGGCATCGGGTACCATGTAAACATCGCCGGAGGCATCGGATACCGGCGACTCCTGCCACGAATAACGACCCGTCACGGTCAGGATGAAGAGATCTTCCGGCACGCGCATGGAGTTGCCGCCAATGCCTTTGAGAAACTTGCGCACCGGTACGATCTTGCCGCGCGGCGTACCGGCCATGTCGGGTACGAGGCACTCGATCTCGTCAATGTTGCGCTCTGCGCACCAGGTCTCGAAAAGCTCTGCTGTCATGAATCACCGTTGCTGGATGACCGGTCTGCTGAAACCGCGCCGGTTGGTGTAGACAGTATACCGCGATTGCTTGACGGGCAAACAGGCATGGCATTGAATGACCAAACTGCCCGCAAGCCTTAACGGCTCATCCTGCGGCACATACCAATCTCTTGAAGGCCAAAATGACGACACATCAACGGTCAGACCGCGAGGCACTGGAGTTTCTCGCAAACAATCCCGACGTTGTCACGATCGACATGCTGATCCCGGACATGAACGGCATCCTTCGCGGCAAGCAGCTCACCCGAGACTACCTGCCGAAGCTGTTCACCGAAGGGGTGCGGATGCCGGGCTCCAACTATCTGCTGGACTGGACGGGCCAGAACATCGAGACGCTCGACTATGGCACGGCAGACGGCGATCCGGACTTCCTGTGCTTTCCGGTGCCGGGCACGCTGGCGCGCATCGACTGGGCGTTGCGGCCCTCGGCACAGGTAATCGCGTCCATGGAAGATCCGGATGGCGTGCCGCACTTTGCCGATCCACGGCACATCCTTGGCCGGGTACTGAAGCGGTTTGAAGAGATCGGCCTGACGCCGGTGGTGGCCATCGAGTATGAGTTTTACCTGATCGACCAGGAAGCGGCCGCCAATGGTGACATCAAGCCGGCACGCGGGCGCGAGACCGGCTGGCGCGCCAGCACGACCAATGTCTACAGCGTGGATGAGCTGTATGACTTCGAGGCCCTGCTCGACGAGATTCAGCAGGTCTGCAAGGAGCAGGACTTGCCGGCGGAAACCTTCGTCAAGGAGTATGCGGCTGGTCAGTACGAGATCAACCTGCACCATTGCGACGATGCGCTGAAGGCGTGCGACCAGGCAATCCTGCTGGAACGCTGCATCAAGTCGGTGGCGCGAAAGCACGGTGTTATCGCCAGCTTCATGGCAAAGCCGTTTTCCGAGCAGGCCGGGTGTGGGCTGCACATTCACTGCAGCCTGCTGGATAAGGATGGCAACAATGTCTTCACCGGACCAATGGATGACAACATCAACCGGCCAATCTCGGACACGCTGCGCCACGCGGTGGGCGGGCTGTTGCAAACCATGCGCGAGGGCATGGCAATCTTTGCGCCCAATGCCAACTCGTACCGGCGCCTGCGGCCGGGCACCTATGCGCCGGTGCGGGGCTTGTGGGGCGGGGACAACCGCACCGTTCCGCTACGTATTCCCGGTGGGAGCGAGAAGGCAATCCGGATCGAGCATCGGGTGGCGGGAGCGGATGCCAACCCCTACCTGGTGATGGCAACCGTGCTGGCCGGCATTCATTATGGCATTACCAACCAGCTCAAGCCGCAGCCACCCGTGGTGGGCGATGGCTATGCCACCGAGGGCGGCATTGAATTGCCAATCCGCTGGCCGGTGGCGTTGGCGGCGTTCGACGAAAGCAACTTCCTCGACGACTATCTGGGCGAGAAATGGTGTGATGCGTTCCTCGCAGCGCGCAGCTTCGAGGCGGAAAACCATCACTTCACCATCCACCAGCTCGACTTCGAGTGGTACCTGAGGACGGCATGAGCGACGCGGTTCTCGACGCCACCACATGGTATCGCGCCACTGCTGGTGAGCCACCGGAGACACCCCCTCTCGACGCCCTGCCCGGCCATGTGGATGTCTGCGTGATCGGGGCGGGCTTGACCGGCCTTTCAGCGGCACTGGAACTGGTGACGGCGGGCTATAGCGTTGCGGTGTTCGATACCGGACCGATTGGCTGGGGGGCGTCAGGGCGCAATGGCGGACAGGTCTGCACCGGCTATTCACCGGGCATGGACAGCTTTGAAAGCCAGCTGGGCGAAGCGGACGCGAGGCTGTGTTTCGACGTGGCCGAGGAAGGCAAGCAGCTGATACGCGAAAGGGTGGAGCGGCACTCGATCAATTGCCACCTGACATGGGGTTATGTGCACGCTGCGGCGCGGCCCAGCCACATGGACGGACTGAAAGAGCACAAGGAGCAGCTTGAGCATTACGGTGCAACCGGACTTGCCATGCTGAACCGGGACGAGGCGCGGGCCAGGATTGCCTCCGACGCCTACCACGGCGGGCTGTACGAAGCCGATGCGGGGCACATTCACGTGCTGGAGTACACACTCGGGCTGGCGCGGGCGGTGCTGGCAAAAGGCGGACAGGTTTTTGAAAACGCCAGGGTGACCAGCGTGGCGGACGGGCAACCAGCCACGCTGACGCTTGCCAATGGCGCGACCATTTCGTGCGAGACGGTCATTGTCGCCTGCAATGCCTACCTGGGCAATCTGGTGCCCGGCCTCAATCACAGGGTGATGCCGGTGGCGAGCTACGTGATTGCGACGCAAGCGCTGGGAGAAGAGCGTGCACGGAGCCTGCTGCGCGACAATGATGCGGTCTCGGACAGCAATTACGTGGTTGATTATTTCCGCACAACCGAAGACCACCGAATGCTGTTTGGCGGGCGGTGCAGCTATTCGGGCATTCACCCGCGAGATCTTGCCGCCAACATGATGCCCCGGCTGTTGCGCATCTTCCCGCAGCTGGAGGGCGTGAAGGCCGACTATGCCTGGGGTGGCCATATCGGCATTACCTACAACAGGCTGCCGGACGTGGGCCGGCACGGCCGCAGCATCTGGTATGCACACGGCTTTTCCGGTCAGGGCGTGGTGATTTCCGGCATCCTGGGCAAGGTGCTGGCGCAAGCGGTTGACGGCGACCAGAGCCGCTTCGACGTGTTCGCGAAAATCCGCCACATGCCGTTTCCGGGCGGGCTTCTGCGCCGGCCTGCGCTGACGTTGGGCATGCTGTATTACCGGCTTCGCGACCTGCTGTCGTGAGCACTCATTAAATCTTTAATGAAGTTGTCAACGTCTGCTTCAACCTCTTCACTGCAAGCACCGGACGTTAATGACCTGTTCATACCTGTGACGGAATATGTCGTGCAGAAATTGAAACATGCACCTGTTTTCAATTCGAAATTGTGATTTCGATCTCAGGGAGAGAGTACCAATGCAGAAGTTTTACGAGTTCCAGCGTGACGAACAGGGTGCAACCGCAATTGAATACGGACTGATCGCGGCTGCAACGGGCCTCGGCATCGCAGCGGTCATGCCTTCCCTCAAGACCAAGCTTTCGGCCAAGTTCACCGAAGTCTCTTCCGGCCTGTAATTGGTCAGGTCTGGCGCGCGCCTAGAAAAGGCCACGCCGGATCAGGTTCAGCGCCATCAGAAACAGCGCCGTCATCAGCAGTAATAAAATTAATAAGGCCAGAGCAAAATTCAGCAGCATTTCATCGATGGCCGAGTTCATCTGACTGGCGTTACCGTCCAGCAGCAAGCTGGCATTTTGTGGTAACACCTGTTGCATTGGCGGCAGGACATGCTGCTGCACGATTTCCATACTTTCCTGCAAAGACTTGCCTTCCGGAGTGCGCACAATCAGGCTGATGGTGCGTTTACC
>JAWVYF010000232.1:0-4593 GCA_033722845.1 Anderseniella sp.
ATCGAAGTCACCGCGCTTTGCCAGCGCCCGGGTCAGGTCGGTAGCATTTTCGTAGCCTTCCGGGTGCGGCTCATAGGGGCCGGTTACTCTAGGCATGTCGCCTCGCAGGGCCAGAATACCCTTCACGCCTTGCGCCTTGTAGCGTTCGATAACGGCATTGGTCTGCGCTCGCGTCTGGCCGGCACATGTCAGATGCCCGACTAGCGGAAAGCCACCATTTTCAATGAGTTGCCCGATGGTGCCAAAAGACGCTTCGCGGCTGCTGCCGCCCGCCCCGTAGGTAACCGAAACAAATTCCGGCTGATATCGTGCCATGGTTCGAGCCAACTCACTCATGCCGTCTGACTGCATGGTCGAGCGGGCTGGAAACACCTCAAAGGATACACGAGGGCTGCCGCCGGGCTGGAACTGGCTGCGGGACGCGGGAGCAATGGACATTGGCGTTCTCCATATAAAGATATCTTTATATATTGAATATAAAGACGTGTGTCAAACGGTTTCGCCCGTCGCAAACCATGTTCTGCGCAAAAATCTGCCAAAATCGCTTCTGCGGCCGTTACAGATCAAGCGACCAGGTTTGCCCGACCAGATCCACACCGAAGCTGTGATGCGGCTCTTCGGCCATCAGCTGGAAGCCGCGTGCCTGATAGATTTTGCGCGCTGAGACGAGGTTGTCATTGGTCCACAACACCAGCGTACGGTAACCGGCGGCCCGCGCGAAGGCGATGCACTCATCCACCAGCCGGCCTCCAAGGCCATGGCCTCGCGCTGCCTTGTCTACATAGAGCATGCGCAGCTTGGCTGTTTCTGCCGTGTCTTCGACGGCGAACACCGATCCAACGATCGAGCCATCCATTACGGCAATCCACCCGCGCTCCCGGCCCGGCTTGAAGTTTTCGATGAAGTCGGCAGCGATGCGGCAGGCCAGCGCCTCGAAGGTCCAGTCCCAGCCGTATTCCTGCGCATAGAAGCGTGCCTGCGCATGAACGATGTAGCTCATGTCGCCGGGCTGTGGGGCGCGTATCTGGATATTGCTGTGAAGTAAGTTGTTCATGACGGCAAACAGGGCCAGTTTACAGCTGGCCCTGTCAAGCGTGCAGACCCGGTGTGAGGCCGCCGTACTAGCGCATGACCAGCACCGGGCACTGCGCATGGCGCACCACGCGCGCGGCAGTTGAACCGAGGAAATAGTCAGTCAGGTCGGGCTTGTGCGAGCCGATCACGATCAGGTCGATGCCCAGATCTTCTGCAGCATCGAGAATGCCGCTGCCGGGCGTGCCGTGGCGCATGTCGATCTTGGTCTTGATGCCATGCTTTTCGGCAATGCCCTGCATTTCTTCCTCGGCAGCCTTGTGCGTACGCGCAAGCAACTCAGAAGAGATTTCAACCGCAGCATAGGCAGGAATGTCGTGAACAATATGCGTAAGGTGTATTTCGGCATCCTTGCCACCGACCTGTTTGGCGACGCCGATCATCTGTCCTGCCAGCTCGCCATGCCCGAGATCAATCGGGACCAGTATCTTCTTGAACGTCATTGCAGCCCTCCTAAGGTTTCAGTGCGCCGGGCTGGCGCGTCTTCCTGAGAAGTAAGGTCACATGCAGGAGAAGGGGCGGCATTGATCCCTGTCAATGGCCTGAAAATCAGCCCTTGTGCGTCATCGCACCCCGCGTACGTCGCAATTGCACCATGACAAGACGCAACTCCCGAAGCTCACCGGCTGTGGCTCGCCTATCAACAAGTTAGTTTTATTCAACACATGGATGACACTGATGGCTGTCGAGCCCGATACCACTCCTGAACCTGCATCCGAACGCCGCGGCCGGCGCGCCGGGGGAGGCGCAGAAAGCCGCCGTGCCGCCCGCCGAGGTGGCAGCGTGCAGGCATTTCGCTACATCAAGCGTGAAATCCCGCTTTACGAAGTGCTTGGCGAAGAAGGCCTTTCACTGATCGAAGCCAATTGCGAAACGATTCTACAGGAAGTCGGTATCGATTTTCGCGATGACGCCGAGGCCCTTCAGATGTGGAAGGACGCCGGTGCAGACGTGAAGGGCGAGCGCGTCCGCTTCCCCAAGGGGCTGGTGCGCGGCCTGATCAAGACGGCTCCATCGCAATTTACCCAATATGCCCGCAACCCGGAGCGCAGCGTCGTCATTGGCGGTGACCACACTGTCTTCGCCCCTGTCTATGGCCCGCCATTCGTGCGCGATCTCGATGGCGGACGCCGCTATGCAACCATCGAGGATTTCCGCAATTTCGTGAAACTCGCATACATGGCGCCGGCCATGCACCACTCTGGCGGCACTGTGTGCGAGCCGGTCGACGTGCCGGTGGCCAAGCGCCATCTGGACATGGTCTACAGCCATATCCGCTATTCCGACAAACCGTTCATGGGGTCCGTCACTGCGCCTGAGCGCGCCGAAGACAGCGTCACCATGGCCAAGATGGTTTTCGGCGATGAGTTCGTCGACAACAACTGCGTGCTGATCAACCTGATCAACGCAAACTCGCCAATGGTCTTCGACGACACCATGGTGGGTGCGTTGAAGGTGTATGCTCGTGCAGGCCAGGCCTGTGTCGTGTCACCGTTTATTCTTGCAGGAGCAATGTCGCCGGTGACCATAATCGGCACGCTGACGCAGATCTTGGCGGAGGCGTCCGTCGGCATGGCCTTTGCCCAGTTGTGCCGGCCCGGTGCGCCCGTGGTGTTCGGCACGTTTGCCTCCTCAATGTCCATGCAGTCTGGTGCGCCCACATTTGGCACGCCTGAACCGGCACACGTCCTGTTCGGTGCCGCCCAGCTGGCCCGCCGCCTTGGCGTTCCGTTCCGCTCCGGCGGAAGCCTGTGCGGATCGAAGCTGCCCGATGCGCAGGCTGCACACGAAAGCTCCAACACGCTGTTTCCCGGCGTGCTTGCAGGCGTCAACTTCATGCTGCATGCGGCCGGTTGGCTCGAAGGCGGGCTGGTGTCGAGCTACGAGAAATTCATCATCGACTGCGACCAGCTTTCAATGATGCAGCGGTTTGCGTCCGGCATAGACCTGTCTGATAACGGTCAGGCGATGGATGCCATTGCCGAAGTTGGCCCGGGCAATCACTATCTCGGCTGCGCACACACCCAGCGCAACTTTGAGAACGCCTTCTGGCGGTCTTCCATTGCAGACAACAACTCGTTCGAGCAGTGGCTTGCAGAAGGCTCTCTGGATGCCGCAGCTCGCGCCCACAACACCTGGAAGCGCCAGCTCAACGACTATGTTGCGCCTGCCCTTGATGAGGGTGTCGATGAACAGCTTCAGGCATTCGTCGAGCAGCGCAAACTGTCCTTGCCAGACAGCGTTTCCTGAGGACAGCGGTGTAGTGTTTGAGGCACCAAGGTCGCTGTCAGGACCTTTGGTGTCTCAAAACCGCATTTAGGTGTCGCGTTTCGGGGGTGCGGTGCGCCTTCTCCTGCGTCCATCATCATGGTCTGCCACGTGCCGGAAGGTGGTGGCTGTTTCCGACTATCGGTCTTGCCAACTGCGGCATGGCTGTTAGGGTTGTGAACAGTGCTGTCCAGTCATCCATCACGATGGCCGCACTGTATGGATTGTCGTAACGGGAGGAGAAAAACCGTATGTCTGACAAGGAACACATCTGGATCCCCAAGCTGAAGCAATATCTGGCTGACGGCTTGATGGACCGCCGCGAGTTTGTGCGTTATTCGGCACTGCTCGGCATGTCTGCCGGGGCCGCCTACATGTGGGCGGGCAAGATCACCGGCCAGCCGTTCGCGCCGCCGGCCCGCGCTGCCGAAATGCCGAAGGGCGGCAGCTTGAAGATTGCCATGCGCGTGCCGAAGATTGAGACGCCGCATACCTTTTCCTGGATTTATGACTCCAATATCACCCGTCAGCAGGTCCGTTATGCGACCCGTACCGGCGTCGACAACGTGACACGGCCTGACCTGGTGTCCTGGAAGTCATCTGATGACCTCAAGACCTGGACCCTGACCGTCAACGACGTTGACTGGTACAAGGGCGGCAAGTTGACCGCAGAGCAGGTTGCCTGGAACATCAAGCAGTGTCTTGATCCGGCTGTTGGTTCGTCTGTTGTCGGCCTGATGAAGGGCTACATGCTCAAGGAAGTCGACTCCGGCAAGAAGGACGACAAGGGCAACGCGGTCATGACCACCGAGTTGTGGGATGCCAACGCCATTGATGTGAAAGACGACAAAACGCTCGTTCTGAACCTCAAGGAGGCCCAGGTGGCCGTGCCGGAACACTTGTTCCACTATCCGCTGGCCATTCTGGACCCAGAAGAGGGTGGCAAGTTCGGCGTAGGCTCCAACGGCAACGGCTTCTTCGAACTTGTCGAGTTCGAAGTTGGCCGCAAGGCAGTTCTCAAGCGCCGTGAAGGTGCGCCGGGCTACCTGGACGAAGTCCAGTTCATCGACCTGGGCGACAACACGGCTGCAGAAGCAGCTGCCATCCAGTCCAAGCAGGTGCATACGGCATACGAGTCCAACGTGGAGCAGTATGACCTGTACACCAAGATGGATCACATCGCGATCCAGTCCGCCACCACCGCCAACACCGGTGTGGCGCGTCTGCGTCTTG
>JAWVYF010000233.1:0-4571 GCA_033722845.1 Anderseniella sp.
CATCTACGGTGTTCTCCACAAAACCGGACTCATTGAGCGTGTCGGTGTGGATCATGACCTGCACGTCCATCTCATCAGCCACGGACAGGCAGCAATCGATGGCGGCAGGCGTGGTTCCCCAGTCTTCATGCAGCTTCAGCGCGCATGCGCCTGCGTTGACCATCTCTTTCAGGCCGTCCGGCAGCGAGGCATTGCCCTTGCCCGAAAAGCCCAAATTTACCGGCAGTGCTTCGGCCGCCTCCATCATGCGCCGGATATGCCAGGCACCGGGCGTGCAGGTGGTGGCGTTGGTGCCGGTGGACGGACCTGTGCCTCCACCCAGCATCGTGGTCACGCCTGAGTAAAGCGCATCGTCCACCTGCTGCGGACAGATGAAGTGGATGTGCGCATCGAAGCCGCCAGCGGTGAGGATCTTGCCCTCGCCGGCAATGGCATCCGTCGACGGGCCAACGATGATGTTGACGCCGGGCTGGGTATCCGGGTTGCCGGCCTTGCCGATGGCATGAATTCGCCCATCCCTCAGGCCCACGTCAGCCTTGTAGATGCCGGTGTGGTCAACTATCAGCGCATTTGTGATGACAGTGTCCACCGCACCGTTGGCGCGCGTCACCTGGCTCTGGCCCATGCCGTCGCGGATCACTTTTCCGCCGCCAAATTTCACTTCTTCCCCGTAAGTGGTGAAATCCTTCTCCACCTCTATGATCAGGTCGGTATCGGCAAGGCGCACCTTGTCGCCCGTGGTCGGGCCAAACATCGAGGCATAGTCGGCCCGTGAAATCTGCGCCGGCATCAGTCCAGCCCTCCCATGACCTTCTGGTTGAAGCCGTACACCTCCCGCTTGCCGGCCAGCGGTACCAGCGTGACCTCGCGGGTTTGACCAGGCTCGAAACGCACTGCCGTGCCTGCGGCAATATCGAGGCGCATGCCGCGGGCCTTATCACGGTCAAACTCCAGCGCCGGGTTGGTTTCGGCAAAATGGTAGTGCGAGCCGACTTGCACAGGCCGGTCGCCCGAATTGGCAACGCTCACGACCACGGCCGGCGCTCCCTCATTCAGGGTGAGGCTGCCTTCCTCTGTGATCACTTCACCAGGGATCATCTCAGCGCCTCCACAACGCAAAGGTGCCACCTGCAACCAGCGCTGCGACGATGGCCAACATGGTCCAGCCGGCCTCAATGCCATGTGGGTGGAGATGAACGCCATCATGGGCAATGGCGGGAAGTGATGTGAGCGCGAGGGCGGTGATTGCGGCAGCAAGTCTGGTCATGTCAGGTCTCTTCCTTGGGGATCTACTGGATGGTTATCGGATTGGTTCGTGCACGGTCACCAGTTTGGTGCCATCGGGGAATGTTGCTTCGACCTGAACGTCGTGGATCATCTCGGCTACGCCCTCCATCACCTGATCGCGCGTGATGACCTTCGCGCCGTCCGCCATCAGCTGGGCGACACTGGCTCCGTCGCGTGCGCCCTCGACGACGAAGTCCGAGATCAGCGCAATGGCTTCGGGATAGTTGAGCTTCACGCCGCGTTCCAGCCGCCGCCGCGCCACCATGGCGGCAACGGAGATCAGCAGTTTGTCCTTTTCTCTCGGTGTCAGGTTCACGAGTTTGGTTTCCTCCTGTCAGGTCATGTGCGCCAGACGCGCGGCAGCGGTTGGTCCGCCATCAGTTCGAGAACAGGCAGCAAGGCCGCCCGCATCTCGTGGCTATTGGGTGCGAGAAGCCTCAGCAGCACCACGTCGCCGAGGTCGCTGATGCCGAAAGGCAGGTCTGTATGGCCAAGCCGCTCCCTCACTGCATCGCAGTTGCGGGCAAACCCATCTCCCGCTGCAATCAGCGTGGCGAAGCAGCGTGCCCCGTTGCCCACCGCTCGCCGGTTCAGTTCAGCCGAAATGTCGCCGTCAAGCCCCAGCCGGTCCACGAAGATCAGCCGGCCATCACGGTTGATGGTCCATTCATCGCGAAAGCTGGCCTTGTGGACGTATTCACCCATTGCAGGGCGCCCAAGGATCACCGCCTCGCATGCCAGAAGCCGGGCCGAACCCTTGAGCGAGACATGCATCGACCGGTTCAGGTTGGCCTCGTTGAACAGGATCGTCTCTTGAGGCAGCCAGCGGGCAAAGGCGGCATCGTCGACGACCAGGTTGCCCGCAACAGCAGCGGGCCCGGACACCGACTTGTAGATGCGCTCGCAGGCTTGCGTCGTGACCACGGCACACGCACCCTTTCCCCAATGGCCCCTGATCCGAATATCGTCACCGCCCGTCAGCCCGCCGGAGGTATTGATCAGCACCGCTTCATGACTGGTCCCGGCCTGGCGCGGCAGACGCGCCTTCATGCAGCCTTGCTGATAGAGATCTGCAAGCCGGGTCGTACCGGCCACCTGCTTGAAGCCGACCGACACCTCGCCTTGCGCACGCTGAAGCCGCGGTGGCGCCGCCGCGCCATCGGCCTCCGGCGTCACCAGTTTCAATCTGGCACCTGTTGCTTGCTTGCCGGCCATTGCGTTCAACTGCCAGTGCCTCCCTCAGATCGTCATGTGCTGCAGGATTTCAGCTTCATCGGCATCTTTCATCTCGCCCGCCATGATCACCTGACCGCGGTCCATCACCGCAAAAGTGTCAGCCAGCGCTTTTGCAAAGTCAAAGTACTGTTCGACCAGCAGGATACTCATGCCACCGCGTTCGCGCAGCAGCACGATGACCTTCTCGATGTCCTTGATGATCGACGGCTGAATTCCCTCGGTGGGTTCGTCGAGAATAAGCAGCTTCGGCCGCATCACCAACGCACGGGCGATTGCCAGTTGCTGTTGCTGTCCGCCCGACAGGTCGCCACCCCGCCGGTTGAGCATGTCCTTGAGCACCGGAAACAACTCGAAGATTTCATCAGGGATGGACCGTTCGGCTCTTGGCAGGACGAACAGACCGGTCTGCAGGTTTTCGCGCACCGTGAGCAGTGGAAATATCTCCCGGCCCTGCGGCACGTATGCAACTCCGGCACTGGCGCGATCTTCCGGGCGCATCCGGGTGATGTCCTTACCTGCCCAGACCACTGAACCCGCCGTTGGTGCGATCTGTCCGACAATGGCCTTGAGCAGGCTGGTCTTGCCCACCCCGTTGCGGCCCAGCACGCAAGTAACCCGGTCATCCGGCACTTCTAGGCTGACACTGCGCAGCGCCTGTGCGGCACCATAATGAAGGTCGATGTCCTGGACGCTCAGCATGATCCCTCTATCGCCCCAGATAGCTTTCGATCACACGCTCGTTCGCGCTAACGGAATCGAGCGAACCTTCGGCAAGTACGGAGCCTTCGGCCAGCACCGTCACCTTCACATCAAGGTCACGCACGAACGACATGTCATGCTCCACGACAATGACCGAATGATCCTTCGAGATTTCCCGCAGCAATCGTGCCGTCTCGACGGTTTCGCTGTCGGTCATGCCGGCAACCGGCTCGTCGACCAGCAGCAGTTTCGGATCCTGTGCCAGCAGCATGCCGATCTCCAGCCACTGCTTCTGTCCGTGCGACAGCTCGCGCCCCAACCGGTCCCGCACCGGGTCGAGGCGGGTGATCTCGAGCAGTTCGGCAATCCGTGCCCTGTCGCCGTCGGATGCGAACCAGCGCAATGCGTCGCGCACGGCACGCGTCCCCGCCAGCGCAAGCTCAAGGTTCTGAGCGACTGTCTGGTTCTCGAATACGGTAGGCTTCTGGAACTTGCGGCCAATACCAAGCTGGGCAATATCTGCCTCGTCCAGCCGGGTGAGGTCGGTATTGCCGTTGAACAGGACCTCGCCGGCATCAGGCCGGGTCTTGCCGGTTATGACATCCATCATCGTTGTCTTGCCCGCTCCGTTGGGGCCGATGATGGCGCGCATCTCGCCTGGCTCAATGATCAACGACAGGCTGTTCAGCGCCCGGAACCCGTCGAAGGTGACCGTCACCCCATCGAGGTACAGCAGGGACGTCTGCCTGATGACGCTCATTCGGCAGCTCCCTGCGCTTGCGGTGCCTTGGAACCTTCAACCTCGTCTTTGGCCTGTGGCTTGCGGTGTCGGCTGGCCCACACATCGGTCACCAGGCCCAGCACACCGCGCGGCAGGAACAGTGTCACCGCAATAAACAGCCCGCCCAGTGCAAACAGCCACAGCTCCGGCAGCGCGCCGGTAAACCACGTCTTGGCATAGTTGACCATGATCGCGCCTATGACCGCACCGATAAGTGTGCCGCGCCCGCCAACGGCCACCGCGATCACGATCTCGATGGAATTGGCAGGAGAAAACTCTCCCGGATTGATGATGCCGACCTGAGGCACGTACAGCGCTCCCGCCACACCGGCAAGACAGGCCGACACCACAAACACAAACAGCTTGTAATGCTCAACCTTGTAGCCAAGGAACCGCGTCCGGCTTTCTGCGTCGCGGATCGCCTCCATAACCTGTCCGGCGCGCGACGTGGTGATCAGCCGGCAGACGATGTAGCCCAGCCCCAGCGCAATGGCAGATGCAGCAAACAGCGCTGCCCGGGTTCCATCGGCCTGAAGGGAATAACCGAGAATGTCCTTGAAGTCGGTGA
>JAWVYF010000234.1:0-4511 GCA_033722845.1 Anderseniella sp.
CGGTTCAATTTCCTGTCCGAACCCGAAGACATGCAGGAGATGGTGGAGGGCGCCCATCTGTTGCGCCGGTTTGCACACACGCCCGCGCTGTCTGCAATCATCGACCGGGAGTACAAGCCGGGGCCAGAGATGCATGACAACCCAACGCTTGAAGCAGACATTCGTGAACGCGGATACTCAATCTATCATCCCAGCGGCTCCTGCCGGATGGGGCCTGGCAAGTCCGCATCCGTTGTCGATGCCAGCTTGAAAGTACACGGCATTGACGGTTTGCGGGTGGCAGATGCCTCGGTCATGCCATACGTGGTCAGCGGCAATCTGAATGGTCCATCGATGATGATCGGCCAGCGCGCCAGTGAAATTATCCTTTCAGATGCAACGGCTTAGACAGCCGGTGAGCTGGCCGATGACGGCTAGTTTGGAATTATTCCAATTAAAATCGTGATATTTCAGTGGTTTAGGTCTTGTCAAAAGGTCGCATCCGGGTGTATTCCGCTTGCAAATCTAATTCCCGACTGTTTTAGTCGGTTTACAAGTTTCGCAAATCTGGAGGTTCACATGACTGTCTCCCTTACCCGTCGCCACCTGTTGGCTGCTTCCGCTGCTGGTACGGCAATGCTGGCTGCGCCGGCTATCGTGCGGGCATCTTCCGAAATCAATCTCTATTCGTCACGTCACTACGACACCGACGAGGCGCTCTACACCAATTTCACCAAGATGACGGGCATCGGCATCAACCGCATTGAGGCGAAGGCAGGCGAGCTGATCGAGCGCCTCAAGGCGGAGGGCAAGAATTCCCCGGCGGACGTGTTCCTGACCGTCGATGCCGGCAATCTTGAGCGGGCCAACGTTGACGGCCTGTTTCAACCAGTGCGGTCCGGGGTGCTGGAAAAGGCAATCCCGTCCTACCTGCGCCACGCCGATGGCAGCTGGTTCGGGTTCTCCAAGCGTGCCCGCGTGATCATGATCGCCAGGGACCGCGTCAAGCCGGAGCAGGTGCCGACCTACGAGTCGCTTGCCGGCGAAGCCATCAAGGGCAAACTGCTTATCCGGTCTTCCAGCAACATCTACAACCAGTCCCTGATGGGGTCGATCATCGCTGCAAACGGCGCAGAAAAGGCAGAAGCCTGGGCCAAGGGCGTTGTTGCCAACATGGCCCGTGCGCCGAAGGGTGGTGACACCGACCAGATCCGCGCAGTCGCTGCCGGCGAGGGCGACATTTGCGTGTCCAACACCTACTACCTTGGCCGCCTGGCCAAGTCTGACAAGCCGGCTGACAAGGAAGTGGTGGAGAAGGTGCAAATCGTCTGGCCGAACCAGGATGGCCGCGGCGCCCACGTGAACATTTCCGGCGGCGGTGTCACACGCCACGCCAAGAATGCCGAAGGCGCTGTCAAGTTCCTGGAGTACCTCGTGTCCGAAGAGGCCCAGCACATGTTCGCGGACGGCAATGCCGAGTACCCGGTGGTCGAGGGCGCCAAGCTGCCGGCACCGCTTGACACGTTCGGCACGTTCAAGGAAGACGCGCTTGATGCACAGAAGTTTGCGGCCCTGAATGCCGAGGCCGTACAGATCATGGATCGGGCAGGGTGGAAGTAACGCACGTCGGCCTGACTTGCATGTTGGTCAGTTCATTCTGACCGCATGAGTACGTCAGGAAAATCATCGGTTCTCCAGCCCTCTGGAGACGTTTTGGGGTGGGTCCGCAGGGCCCGCCCCAATGGTGTTTTGCTTGCAGCGATGGCGTTGGCCGCACTGGTGATGCTGCCCGTGCTGGCGGTGGTGTCCAGTCTGTTTTCGCCGGCGGAGCAGTCGCTGGCGCACCTCATCAACACCATCTTGCCGGAGCTGTTGCTCAACACGTTCGGGCTGATTGTGATGGTCGGCGCCGGCACCGTGCTGGTCGGGACCGGTTGCGCCTGGCTGGTCAGTGCTTGCCGGTTTCCCGGTTCCCGGCAGTTGCAGTGGTTGTTGCTTCTGCCACTTGCCATGCCGGCCTACATCATCGGCTATGCCTACACCGACTTTCTGCTGTTTGCCGGGCCCTTGCAAACCTCGTTGCGCGAACTGACCGGTTGGACCCGGGATGACTACTGGTTTCCCGAAATCCATTCGCTCTGGGGTGTCAGCCTGATGCTGGTGCTTGTGCTGTACCCGTACGTGTATTTCCTTGCCCGCACCGCCTTCATCGAGCAGTCGCGGGGCCTGCTTGATGTTGCGCGCACGCTGGGGCGTGGCCCATGGGGCGTGTTCTTCAAGGTTGCATTGCCCATGGCACGTCCGGCCATTGTGGCAGGTGCTGCGCTGGCGCTGATGGAGGCGTTGGCCGACTTTGGGACGGTCCAGTATTTTGGTGTGCAGACCTTCACCACTGCCATTTATCGCACATGGTTTGGCATGGGAGACCGGATTGGAGCTGCCCAACTTGCCTCGGGCCTGCTGATATTTGTGTTCCTGCTGGTGTCTCTGGAACAGTGGTCGCGATCCCGCCGCGCCTTTCACGATACCTCGAAACATCAGAACAAGCCGATGCCGGTCAGGCTGCACGGCTGGCGCGCGGGAGCGGCGTTCATGGCGTGCATGTTGCCGGTCGTTCTGGGCTTCGTCCTGCCGGTACTCATCCTGTTGCGGCTGCACCTTGATGGCGGTGACCAGATGTTTGGTGCGAGGTTCATGGGGTATGCCAGCAACAGTTTTCTGCTGGCGGGCGTTGCCGCCGTGGTCGTGACCGGGTGTGCATTGCTGACCGGATACGCCCTGCGGGGAGGCAACAGGATTGCGTCTCCAATCGTCAGGCTGGCCACGCTCGGTTACGCCATCCCGGGCACGGTCATTGCGGTCGGGGTGCTGATCCCGCTTGGCGCATTGGACAATTGGCTGGACGGGTACATGACAAACTGGTTTGGCCTGTCCACGGGCCTGTTGTTCTCCGGCACCATGCTGGCATTGATCTATGCCTATCTGGTGCGGTTTCTGGCTGTTGCCAACGGCTCGGTCGAGTCTGGCTTCAAGCGCATTCCGCCGCATATCGACGATGTTGCCCGCACGCTTGGCCGCAATCGCCGGCAGGTCGTTACACAAGTACACCTGCCACTGCTTCGCCGCTCCATGCTGATGGCAGCCGGCATTGTTTTCGTCGATGTTCTCAAGGAGTTGCCGGCCACGCTCATCGTGCGGCCGTTCAACTTCGATACCCTTGCCGTTCGCGTCTATCAGCTGGCCTCTGACGAACGTTTGTCGGAGGCAGCCACCGGTTCACTTGTCATCGTGGCTGTGGCGCTGGTGCCGGTGATCCTCATTAACCGGGTTGCCATTGGAGATCAGACGGCAAGCGCTGCCACGAAGCCTTGAAATAGCCGCAACCAATCCGCAAGAAATCTGCGGTATACTTCGTTGTTGGATGCGGGGGAATCGCGCCAGAAAGCATTCCTCGAACTGTTTGACGGGGCGACATGACAGACATTGCTTGTATCGTGCTGGCAGCGGGCATGGGAACGCGGATGCGTTCGCAACTGCCCAAGGTCTTGCACAAGGCGGCAGGGCGTACGCTTGTGGGCCACGTTGTGTGTGCCGCTCGCGACCTTGGCGCATCCAGAATTGTCGCCGTTGTCGGAGATGGGGCAGAAGCCATCGAGCGCGAGGTGGTCAGTCATGCGTCCGCTGCGCAGATTGCGATCCAGTCGCCAGCGAAAGGCACTGGCGATGCGGTTTCCAGGGCGTTGCCGGCGCTTGAGGGCTTCAACGGCACCGTGCTGGTTTTGTTTGGCGCAGACCCGCTCATGACTGGCGAAACCCTTGCCACCATGAAGAATGCCGTGAAAGACGGAACGAAACTGGCTGTGCTTGGGTTTAATGCCGCAGATCCAACTGGTTACGGACGTTTGCTCACGTCAGATGATGGCCAGCGGGTGCTTGCCATTCGCGAACATGCAGATTGTTCGGATATGGAACGCGAAATCACCTTGTGCAATTCGGGCGTCATGGCTTTTGACGCCGCCATATTGCGCGAACTGTTGCCGAAGATCGGCAACGACAATGCCAAGGGCGAATATTACCTCACTGACATCGTCGCTCTGGCGAACGATGCCGGTCACTCAGTCGCCCTGGTGACGTGCCCTGAACACGAAATCCAGGGGGTGAACAATCGGGCAGAGCTTGCTGCGGTCGAAGCCGAGTTCCAGCGCCGTTATCGCGCAAAGGCCATGGAAGAAGGCGCCACGCTGATAGCGCCTGAGACGGTTTTTCTCAGTGCCGACACGCAGATTGGCACTGACGTTGTCATAGAGCCGCATGTGGTGATTGGTAATGGCGTGCGAATTGGCAACAACACGGTCATCCGTTCCTTCTGTCACCTTGAAAACGCCATTGTCGGGGAAAATGTTGAGCTTGGTCCATATGCGCGCATCCGGCCAGGCACGGAACTTGCTGCCAGCGTCAAGATCGGCAATTTCGTCGAGGTCAAGAATGCCAGTATCGAACAAGGTGCCAAGGTGAACCACCTGAGCTATGTC
>JAWVYF010000235.1:0-4503 GCA_033722845.1 Anderseniella sp.
CAAGATTACTTGTCCTGCTCCAGGCTCATGTCCGGAGCATATGGGTTCTTCATGCCGACGACGTGATAGCCGCTATCGACATGCAGAATTTCACCGGTAACGCCGCGGCTCATGTCTGACAGCAGGTATGCACCGGACTCGCCAACTTCATCGATGGTGACGGTTCGGCGCATCGGCGAATTGTGCTCGTTCCACTTGAGGATGTAACGGAAGTCGCCGATGCCTGAAGCGGCCAGCGTTTTGATTGGGCCTGCAGAGATCGCATTGACGCGGATGTTCTTCTCGCCCAGATCGGCAGCGAGATAGCGCACCGACGCTTCAAGCGCGGCCTTGGCGACACCCATGACATTGTAGTGCGGCATCCACTTTTCTGCGCCGTAATAGGTCAGCGTCAGCAGTGAACCACCATCTGTCATCAGCTTCTCGGCGCGCTGAGCCACAGCGGTGAACGAATAGCAGGAGATATTGAGCGAACGGTTGAAGTTGTCTTCAGAGGTATCGACATAGCGGCCGGTGAGTTCGTCCTTGTCGGAAAATGCGATGGCATGGACAACAAAGTCCAGTTTGCCCCACTTCTTCTCGATCTCGGCAAAGGCCGCATCCATCGAAGCAGCGTTGGTTACATCGCACTCCAGCACAATGTCGGAGCCGAGCTCTTCAGCCAGCGGCCTGACGCGCTTGCCCAGCGCCTCGCCCTGATAGGTGAAAGCCAGTTCCGCGCCGTGATTGTGCGCCGCCTTGGCGATGCCCCAGGCAATAGACCTGTTGTTGGCAACGCCCATTACAAGCCCGCGCTTGCCGGCCATGATTGATCCCGCCTGGGTCATGGACAACACCCTTTTCGATGACGATGAGACGATTAATGTTTTGTGAACGGTCTATTTGCACGAAAACGTGAGCCGGGTCCACCGCGAATTGGTGTACTTGCGAAATCCCCACATGCAATGCACATATCAGACTGGACATTGCACGTAGTCTGAACGGAAGAACCGCTAGATGGACGCCAAGACACAGGATTTCACAACCCGCAACGAGCCTTTCGCCCTGTTTGCAGAGTGGCTGGAAGAGGCGAGCGCGTCTGAGATCAACGACCCCAATGCCATGAGCCTGGCAACGGTTGATGCCGATGGCCTGCCCAATTTGCGGATGGTGCTGCTGAAGGGCTTCGATGAGGACGGCTTCGTTTTCTATACGAACCTTGAAAGTCAGAAGGGGACCGAGATCCTCGGCCATATGAAAGCGGCCATCTGCCTGCACTGGAAAAGCCTGCGCCGCCAGGTGAGGGTGCGCGGCCTCGTCGAGCAGGTATCCGAGGCGGAAGCCGACGAGTACTACAACTCCCGTGCCCGCGACAGCCGCATTGGTGCGTGGGCCTCGCAGCAGTCTCGCCCCCTTGAAAGCCGCTTTGCGCTGGAAAAGGCGGTGGCGAAGTACGCTGCAAAGTATGCCATTGGTGATGTGCCGCGTCCGCCCTACTGGTCGGGCTTCCGGATCAGGCCTCTATATATCGAGTTCTGGAAGGATGGAGCTTTCCGCCTGCATGACCGTGTGGTGTTCCGCCGTGATGCAATCGAAGACGATTGGTCCAAGACGCGGCTTTATCCGTGACCGGGTTTGGCCTATAGCTTGAACTCACTCCAGCGGAGGCTCTCATGCCGACTTCCCAGACCGACAACAAGGACCGCAAGACACTTATCCTGACCGGTGCATCGCGTGGCATCGGCCACGCGACGGTCAAACGGTTCTCATCTGCAGGTTGGCGGGTGATCACCTGTTCGCGTCATCCTTTCCCCGAGAATTGCCCTTGGGAAATGGGGCCGGAAGATCATATCCAGATCGACCTTGCCGACATGGCCGACGTGGCGCGCGGCGTTGGCGAAATGCGTGAACGGCTGAAGGACCAGGGCTCGCGGCTGAATGCACTGGTCAACAACGCGGCCATCTCGCCCAAGCTGGACGGTGGCGCGCGCATGAATACGTTCGACACCAGCTCTGCTGACTGGCTGCACGTGTTCAACGTGAACTTCTTTGCCCCTGTCATGCTGGCCCGTGGCCTGGTGGAAGAGCTCAAGGCGGCGCAAGGCTCGGTGGTCAACATCACCTCCATCGCAGGCTCGTCGGTGCATCCGTTTGCAGGTGCAGCCTACTCAACCTCCAAGGCCGCACTGGCTTCGCTGACCCGCGAGATGGCCAATGACTTCGGCCCGCTGGGCGTGCGCGTGAATGCAATCTCTCCCGGCGAAATCGAGACCTCTATCCTGTCGCCGGGCACTGAAAAGATCATCCCGCAAATTCCGCTGCGCCGTCTGGGCCAGCCGGAGGAAGTGGCCAAGGCGATCTACTTCCTGTGCACAGATGCATCGTCCTATGTGACCGGTGTGGAAATTCACGTGAATGGCGGCCAGCATGTCTGACGGCAAGCGCCGGCCTGAAACCATTGCCGCGCAGGCTCTGGATGCCGTTGATCCGCACACCGGTGCTGTTGTGCCGCCATTGCATACGGCCACGACCTATGCCCGCGATGAGAACTATGAGCTGGTCGGCAAGCATCTCTATTCGCGCTATGGCAACGAGACCATCGACCATGCCGAGCGCATCATTGCCGAGCTGGAAGGTGGGCACGCCGCGTTGGTCTATGCCTCGGGGCTGGCAGGCATTGCCGGCCTGCTCGAAACGCTGGCACCGGGCGGCAAGGTGGTGGCACCTGACATATTTTATTGGGGCAGCCGCGACCTGCTCAACCATATGTCGGCATCGGGCCGCATCACGGTTGAGTACGTCAACATGCTCGACGAGGAAGCCTTGCGTGAAGCGGCAAAGGGCGCCGAGCTGATCTGGATGGAAAGCCCGGTCAATCCGACCTGGGACGTGATCGACATTCGCCGTGTGGCCGACATCGCGCATGAGGCAGGGGCCGTGCTGGCTGTCGATTCCACCTCCGCCAGCCCGGCTGTCACCCGCCCGCTGGAGCATGGGGCGGACTACGTGTTCCACTCGGTCACCAAGTATCTGAACGGCCACTCTGACGTGCTGGGCGGTGCACTGGTTACCCGCGAGGAGGGCGCGCGCTGGGACAAGGCCCGCCATGTGCGCGCTGTGACCGGCGGCATTCTGGCGCCGTTTGAAAGCTGGCTGCTGATCCGTGGCATGCGGACCCTGTTTGTGCGGGTGCGGCAGGCCAGCGACAATGCGCTTGCCATTGCCCGCCACCTTGAGCATCACGCCAAGGTAGACAAGGTGCTGTATCCGGGGTTGCAGTCCCACCCCGGCCACGAGATTGCGCGACGCCAGATGGGGCCGGGTTTCGGTGGCATGCTGTCGGTCTGCGTGAAGGGCGGCATGGAAGAGACCGGCCGGTTCGTGCGTGCACTAAAGCTGTTCCTGCCCGCCACATCGCTGGGCGGGGTGGAAAGCCTTGCGGAGCACCGCAAGGTCATTGAAGGCCCGGACAGCCCGATTCCGGACAACCTGGTGCGGATTTCTGTCGGGATTGAAGCGGCAGATGACCTCATCGCCGATCTTGAACAGGCACTGGACAAGGCATGAAGCCTACCCTGCCGGCATTGCTCTTGGGAGCGTTGATGATTTCTGCATCGTGGGCACAAGACCGGTTGCCCGATGGTTTGGTCAGTTCCGGCAAGAATGATATTGCGCAAGCCTGGCTGACCCGTCCGACCAAGCGGTATGACCACGCGATCCTGGGTGACGCCATTGAGGCGGGTGGGCTTGCGGTCAGGACGAAGGCTGGCAAGACGCTGGAGCTTGTTCTGCCGGAGCAGTTCGTCTTCGAGGACCGGATGGCGCGCGTGCATGATCTGGATGGCGATGGCCGCGACGAAGTGGTGGTGGTGCTGTCCAGCGTGACGGATGGTGGGGCGCTGGCACTCTATGGGGTGCGTGGCGGCAAGCTGGTCAAGCTTACCCAGACCCCGCACATAGGCCGTCGCAACCGCTGGCTCAACCCGGCGGAGTTTGCCGATCTTGATGGAGACGGCGTGATCGAAATCACGGCGGTGTGGAAGCCGCATCTGGCGCGCGAGCTGCAGGCCTGGCGCTATGTGGGCGGCAAGCTGAGCCATGTCACAACGATTGAGGGTTACTCCAACCACGAGATCCGCTCGCGCGTTCAGGATATGTCGCAAGTCGTGAAACTGTCCGACGGGAGAACGGCGCTTGCCATTCCCTCCACCGGCTATGACGAGATCGCTTTCATGGTTTTGAAGAGCGGGAAGTTCAGCGAAGTGGCACGGGTCCGCGCCGGCGGCAAGATCACCTCGCCCGTCACGCTGAACGAAAAAGGCCGGCGGCTTGAGTTTGCCACCGGCCAGAATAAGCGTTCGGTTGTGATCCCGTGAGGGCGTGCTGGCTTAGCCGCGCAAGCCTTCAGCCTTGATCCACTGCACCGTATCGTTCAGTGCGGCTTCGTAGCGGTCGAACATCTCGTTGATTTCGCTTTCGGTAATGATCAGCGGCGGGCATAGGGCGACCGAGTCGACCATGGCG
>JAWVYF010000236.1:0-4456 GCA_033722845.1 Anderseniella sp.
CAGGACCTGGGATTCTGGATCCTCAACGACGTGATCTGGCGCAAGACCAACCCCATGCCGAATTTCCGCGGCACCCGGTTTGCCAATGCCCACGAAACCCTGATCTGGGCCTCGCGCTCGGAAGACCAGAAGACCTATACCTTCAACTACGAGGCGCTGAAGGCGTTCAACGATGATCTGCAGATGCGCTCCGACTGGGTGCTGCCGATCTGCTCTGGCGGCGAACGCCTGAAAGATGGCGACGGCAAGAAGGCACACCCAACCCAGAAGCCGGAGGCGCTGCTGCACCGGGTGCTGCTGGCTTCCTCGAAGCCGGGTGACATCGTGCTCGACCCGTTTTTTGGCTCAGGCACAACCGGTGCCGTAGCCAAGCGGCTGGGCCGCCACTTCATCGGCATTGAGCGAGACGAAGGTTACATCGCCATTGCGCAACAGCGCATCGCGGCCATCGAACCGGGCGACGCCGAAGCACTGAAGGTGACCACCGGCAAACGGGCAGAACCGCGCATTCCATTCGGCTCGCTGGTTGAGCGCGGCCTGATCAACCCCGGCGACACGCTGTACGACCCGGCCCAGCGCACCGCAGCACGGGTGCGCGCAGACGGCTCACTGGCGGTCAAGGACGCGACCGGCTCGATCCACAAGATGGGCGCCCACGTGATGGGGGCAGAAGCCTGCAACGGCTGGACCTTCTGGCATGTGCGCAAGGGCAAGCAACTGATGCCGATCGATGTGCTGCGCCAGAAAGTGCGGTCAGAAATGAAGGGCGTCTAACTCAGCGCCGCCGCTTCATCGCCTCCTGCCCCAGCACGGCAACCGCCACCTTCTTCATGACCGTAGGCAGCGCTTCGCGGGCGAGGTCCTCAAGCGCCACCCAGCGCCAGTCATGGCCATCGCCCGGAGCCACGTCGAACACTTCATCAGTAACGTGGACATCAAGCAAAAGGTGGAAGTGGGTGAATGTATGCTCCACCCGGCCTGCGCCATTGTGCCAGCCAGATGCGTACGGTGCGTGCGTATCGCCCGGCGTGACCGCCTCCTGCCACGGGCTTGAGGGAAACTCCAGCATGCCGCCAAGCAACCCCTTCTCCTCGCGCCGCCGCATCAGCACACGGCCCGATACATCCTGGGCCCAGTAAATTCGCGCACGGCGCACCGGACGCTCCTTCTTCGGTGCCTTGCGCGGCAGCTCCACCTCGATGCCGAGCTTTCTGGCTTCACACGCCTCCACCCACGGGCAGATCAGGCAGTTGGCTGACTTCGGCGTACACACGGTTGCACCCAGATCCATCAGGGCTTGCGCAAAGTCGCCGGGCCGGTCATCCGGCACCAAATCCAGCGTTGCCGCCTTGATGGCAGGTTTCGATGCAGGCAGCGGCTCGGTGATGGCCCGAAGCCGCGACATCACCCGCTCGACATTGCCGTCCACTGCCGCCGCCGGCCGGTTGAAGGCAATCGCCGAGATTGCAGCCGCCGTATAAGGCCCGATGCCCGGCAGCGCCTGCAGGCCGTCTTCTGTTTCCGGAAAGCGCCCGCCAAGCTCATCCGCCACCACCCTGGCACAGGCATGCAGGTTGCGTGCGCGCGCATAATATCCAAGCCCTGCCCACTCGCGCAGCACGTCATCCAGATCTGCCGCCGCGAGGTCTTGCACCCTCGGCCAACGGCTGGTGAACGCCTGAAAATAGCGCCCCACCGTCGCCACCGTTGTCTGCTGCAACATGATCTCCGACAGCCAGACCCGGTATGGATCAGGCGTCTGGCCAGGCAGCGCCCGCCACGGCAAGACCCGCCGATGACGGTCATACCAGTGCAGCAGCGCAGCACTCAGCGCGGCAGGATTAACTTGTTGCAACGTCACGGACATGTGATGAGATAAGCCCCGGCTTGGCCAAACATTCAGCTACGGTTCAGGTCGCACACTTTATAGCTGGCACGCATGGACAGTCTCGACAAGCATTTCAGGCAAATCACCCGCCCGGCGTTTGAGCGCTACGGGTTCGCCCATGGCGAGCTCGTTGCGCAATGGGCCGAGGTCGTGGGCGAAGACCTGGCGGCGCGCTGTTCGCCGGAGAAGATGAGCTGGCCGAAGGGCCGCGAGGCCGGTCAGCGCCATGCCGAGGGCGCCACGCTGACCGTCAAGTGCGATCACGGTGCCGGACTTGCGCTGAGCTATGAGACCGCGCGCATCGTGCAAGCGGTCAACGCATTTTACGGCTACCAGGCGGTACAGACCGTCAAGGTGGTGCAGGGCACCCGTGCCTCAGCCGCACCAAAAACTCAAAAGCCCGCGCCACCGCCCGCAGATGTCGTTGAGAAGGTCGGCAAGCGCGTGGGTGATATTGAGCAACCCGATCTGAAGGCAGCCCTGACCCGGCTTGGCCAGGCCGCCCTCACCAAGGCTGCGAAAACCAGCCGCTGAAAAGTTCTCCACAAGCGCCGAAATATCGGCTCGCATAAACCTTCAACTTCTACTAGGAGCTAGCCCCATGAACATGAACCGCCGCACATTCAATACCGGCCTTGCCGCCACCGCCCTTGCTGTTGCAAGCGGAATGGCTGCGCTGCCGGCCCTTGCCCAGTCATTCGACGTGGAAGAATTCCACAAGGCACCTGAGATCGGTGACAAGACGCTCGGGCCCGCCGATGCCAAGGTGACGATTGTCGAGTATGCATCAGCCACCTGCCCGCACTGCGCAACCTTTCACACCACCACCTTTCAGGAAGTGAAGAAGGAATTCATCGACACCGGCAAGGTGCGCTTCATCAGCCGCGAGTTCCCGCTTGATGATCTGGCGCTGGCCGCCTTCATGATCGCGCGCTGTGTGCCGGACGACAAATATTTCCCGATGCTCGACACGATCTACGAGACCCAGAAGACCTGGGCCGGGCAGAACGCGCGCACAGAACTGCTCAAGATGGCCAAACTGGCAGGCCTGAGCGAGGCAGACTTCGACAAGTGCCTGAAGGATGAGGCGCTGGCCAAGGGCATTCTGGCGATCCGCGAGGATGGTGCCAAGAAATATGGCGTGGATGCCACCCCGACGCTCTACATCAACGGCAAGAAGATGGAAGGCGAGCGGGATATCGAGGCCTTCCGCAAGGCAATCGAGGAAGCAGGCGCGAGCTGAGGCTGGGGAAAACCCGGACCTGATAACCTCGCCTTGCTACCGAATCAGTTGCCTTCAGGGGCACAATTGGCGGCTGCTGCCCAGGGGGCTGGGCAGCAAATGGGGATTTCCCCACGTGGGTGAGGTGTATCAGGGCGATGAAGTTCTCAAAGCTCCGGCTGTCGGGCTTCAAATCATTTGTTGAACCAACCGAGCTTGTCATCAAGCCGGGCCTGACGGGTATTGTCGGCCCGAATGGTTGCGGCAAGTCCAACCTTCTTGAAGCGCTGCGCTGGGTGATGGGCGAAAGCTCGTACAAGTCCATGCGCGGTTCGGGCATGGAGGACGTGATCTTCTCCGGCACCACCAACCGGCCATCGCGCAACATGGCTGAGGTGATGCTGACGCTGGACAATGAAGACCGCGATGCGCCGCCTGCCTTCAACGAATTCGACCAGCTGGAGATTTCCCGGCGCATTGAGCGCGATGCAGGCTCCGCTTACCGGATCAACGGCAAGGACGTGCGCGCGCGCGACGTGCAATTGCTGTTCGCTGACGCATCAACCGGCTCGCGCTCGCCTGCGCTGGTGAAACAGGGCCAGATCGGCGAGATCATCTCGTCCAAGCCGCAGGCACGCCGCCGCATTCTGGAAGAGGCCGCCGGCATTACCGGCCTGCACACCCGCCGCCATGAAGCCGAGTTGAAACTGCGCGCCGCCGAGACCAATCTGGAGCGGCTTGAAGATGTGCTGGCACAACTGGAAGGCCAGCTTCAGAGCCTCAAGCGGCAGGCCCGTCAGGCTGTGCGCTACAAGGAGCTGTCTGCCGAGATCCGCCGGCTGGAAGCCACCGGCCTTTACCTGGCCTGGAAAGATGCCGGGGCGGCGGTTGAAGCCGAGAACAAGACGCTCAGCGAGTTCACCAAGGTGCTTGGCGAGCAGACCCGTGCCGTTTCCGAGATGACCCGGATGCGGGACGAGGCCTCGGAAGGCCTGCCCAAGTTGCGCGAGACCGAAACCGTGCGCGCGGCAGTCTTGCAACGGCTCACGCTGGAACGCGAAGGGCTGGAGCGCGAAGAGCAGCAATTGCTCGACAAGCGCAAGGACATCGAGGCCCGCATTGAGCAGATCAATCGCGACCTGGCTCGCGAGAAAGAGCTTCTGGGCGACACGGACGGCGTAATGAAGCGGCTGGCCGAAGAGCAGGCTCAGCTGCAGGAAGCCACCAGCGGCGATGGCGAAGCCCGAGCAGCGGCGGCAAAAATTCTTCAGGCCGAAGCTGAAAAACTCGCACAGGCACAGAGCAAGGCTGATGAAGCCAATGCCCGGCTGTCAGACCTGCTGGCC
>JAWVYF010000237.1:0-4454 GCA_033722845.1 Anderseniella sp.
CTGCAACAACCCTGTTCGCACCTGCCATCATTGCGCGTCCGGCCGGACAGCCCTTCTACGCCACGCCGGACGATCCCTACCCGATCGAGCCGATTGGCAATGGCGTCATCCCCAACAAGTACATGCGCCAGATCGTGCCGTATGCCAACAACCTCAACCCCGGCGCCATCGTGGTCGATAATCGCAACCGGTTTCTGTACGTGAAGATTGATCCTGGCCGCGCGATGCGCTTTGGCGTGGCGGTCGGCAAGGCAGGCTTTGACTGGTCAGGCCATGCCACGATCCAGCGCAAGGTCATGTGGCCCAAGTGGACGCCGCCGCGCGAAATGATTGAACGCACGCCCAAGCTGCGCAAGTTCGCCAAAGGCATGCCAGGCGGCCCGGAAAACCCGCTGGGAGCGCGGGCGCTGTATCTGTACAAGGATGGCAAGGATACGCTGTACCGCATTCACGGTACAAACAGCCCAACGTCGATTGGCAAGGCCGCCTCGTCCGGTTGCATACGGATGCTCAATGAAGACATCGTCGACGTGTACAACGCAGCCGTGATCGGCACGGACGTGTATGTCCTGTAAACGCGGCTGGTGAAACTGGTTCACCGCAAGGTCGACATTCTGGACCTAGCCTAGCAAGCCGATGGCTTGATAGCTTGGCGTATCACGCCACGCTATCAGGAGCCATTGCGGTCATGGCAAAGTCCCTTCCTTCCCACGCAGATGTCGTCATCATCGGCGGCGGTATCATCGGGTGTTCGCTCGCCTACCACCTGACCAGCATCGGCGTTACGGACGTGGTGCTGCTTGAACGCAAGCAACTTACCTCCGGTACCACGTGGCATGCGGCAGGTCTTGTCGGGCAGCTTCGCGCCACGCGCAACATGACCGAATTGGCCAAGTATACCTCCGAGCTGATGAAAGGCCTTGAAGAAGAGACCGGTCAGGCCACGGGCTTTCGCCAGAATGGCTCGATCTCGGTAGCGCTGAACGAGGCGCGGCTGGAAGAGTTCATGAGGGGCGCATCAATGGCCAAGAATTTTGGGCTTGATGTGCAGGTAATCTCTGCCGGTGAGGTCAAGGAGCGCCTGCCGCATCTTGCCATGCATGACGTGGCCGGCGGTGTTTTCCTGCCCGGTGACGGTCAGGTAAACCCGATCGATGTGACCCAGGCCTATGCGGCTGGCGCGCGCTCGCGCGGCGCGAAAATTTTCGAACATACCAAAGTCACCCGCCTCATGAAGGAAGGCAATCGCGTGACGGGCGTGGAAACTGCAGCAGGCACCATCATGGCGGACAAGACTGTCATCTGTGGCGGCATGTGGTCTCGCGAGCTTGGCCAGCAGGTTGGCGTGCAGATCCCGCTTCACGCAGCCGAACATTTCTATGTGGTCACGGAACCGATAGCAGAGCTTCCTGCCAACATGCCTGTGACCCGGATTCCGGATGAGTGGGCCTACTACAAGGAAGACGCCGGCAAGCTGATGCTCGGCGCTTTCGAACCGGAAGCCAAGCCATGGGGCATGAACGGGCAACTCACCGAAGACCATGAGTTTGAAACGCTGCCTGAGGACTACGAACACTTCGAACCGGTACTGGAAAAGGCAGTCGCACGCATGCCGCTGCTGGAAACCGCAGGAATTGCCCTGTTCTTCAACGGACCGGAAAGCTTCACCCCGGACGACCGATACTATCTGGGCGCTGCCCCCTTCATTGATGACCTCTATGTCGCCTGTGGTTTCAACTCCATTGGCATCCAGTCATCAGGCGGTGCGGGCAAGGTACTGGCCGACTGGATCAAGAATGGCCACGCACCCATCGACGTAGGCGATGTGGACATTCGCCGGGTCCATCCGTTCCAGTCGAACGCCAAATACCTGCACGACCGCACAACCGAGTCTCTCGGTCTGCTCTATGCCATGCATTGGCCCTACTACCAGCCAAAGACCGCCCGTGGAGTTCGGCGATCGCCGTTCCACGACAGGCTGGCTGCGCGCCATGCCTGCTTCGGCGAAGTCAATGGCTGGGAACGCCCCAACTTCTTCGCGCCATCTGCCGAAGAAGCCAGATATGAGTATTCGTATCACCGGCAAAACTGGTTTCCTTTCGCCCAGGCCGAGGCTGAAGCCGTGCGTGACCGGGTCGCCCTGTTCGACCAGTCAAGCTTTGCCAAGTACATGGTGCAGGGCCGCGATGCGTTGGCTGTTCTCAATGAAGTTTCAGTCAACGAGTGCGATGTCGAACCCGGAAAGATGGTCTACACCCAGTGGTGCAACGACCGTGGCGGCATCGAGGCCGACCTTACTGTCACACGGTTGGGCGAGACAGAGTTTCTCGTCGTGACCGGTGCTGCGCCGCAGATCCGTGACCGCGACTGGTTGACCCGGCACATTGGCGATCGTTTCTGCATGGTGACTGACGTCACTTCCGGCATGCCCATGCTGTCGGTCATGGGGCCACATTCCCGCACGCTGATGGCCAAGCTGACCGGGGAAGACATGTCCAACGAAGCTCACCCGTTTGCAACATCGCGCGAGGTGGAAATCGGCTATGCCCGTGTCCGTGCCAGCCGCATTACCTATGTGGGCGAGTTGGGCTGGGAGCTCTATATGCCAGCCGAGTTTGCCACGCACGTCTATGACACCCTCGTCGCCGCAGGTGAGGAGTTTGGCCTCTCCCACGCCGGTATGCACACCATGAACAACTGCAGGACCGAGAAGGCCTACCGCCACTTTGGCCATGACATAGCCGACGAGGACACACCGCTTGAGGCAGGCCTCGGGTTCACCATCGCATGGGACAAGAAAGGCGGCTTTATTGGCCGCGATGCATTGCTGAAACAAAAGGAACAGCAGGTCCGCACCAAGCGCATGATCACGCTTGCGCTGGATGACGACAGCGATGCCGCACCGCTGATGTACCACGAAGAACCGATCTACCGAGACGGCCAGCTGGTCGGCTCAACCACCTCCGGCGCGTGGGGACACCGCATCGGCAAGTCGGTCGGCATGGGCTACGTCAAGCATGAAGATGGCGTGACAAGGGACTGGATTGACTCAGGAAAATGGGAAGTCGAGATTGCCTGGAAGCGTTATCCGGCAAAGGTCCAGTTTGCCCCGCAATATGATCCAAAGAATGAACGCATCAGGTGCTGACACAGCCTGCTTGCGTGCACCTTGACCCCGGTCAAGGCAATTGAACGCAAGGCCGGCTAAGGCTTCTTCATTGTTCAAATGAAGGAGGCACTGACGCCGATGAACCACCGCCACCGCAAGGTCCTGCACCAGCTTTTCTCCCACCCGATCAACCCGAACATCCATTTTCGCGATATCGAGACGATTTTTGGTGAACTCGGCGCAGACGTAAGCCATTCCGGCAATGGCAAGCTGCACGTTGCCCTTAACGGGCACACTGCCAACTTCCAGAACCCCGGCAAATCGATGCCGAAAGAAGAAGTCATCCAGGTCCGCAAGTTCATCGAGACCTGCGGCATAGAACCCGAGCGCGATTACCCGCTGTAGAATTATCGACCGGGGGAACGCAAAAATCCCGGCTCACAAAGGAGCCGGGATTTACTGTGCCTTGCGGTGAAAGCCCGTATCAGACGTACGGGCTGATGCAGCGATGCCAAAGACCATCATAGCCCTTGTAGGCATCCCGGCGCTCATTGTAGGAGCGATACCGGTTGTGGCACCATTCCACGTGCAGTTCCCAATCACTCACACCATAGCTGTACGACGGCGCATCGTCATAATAGCCATAAGTCCAGAACGGTGCTGAATACCAGAAACCGTTGTGAAAGTGGTTATAGCCACGCCGTTGCCGGTTGTATCGCCGGCCATGCCGGTTGCGCTTGTAGTTAAAGCCATGCCGGCGGGTGCGGCGCTCGGCACGATTGCGGCGCCGTTCACGGCGTTCCGCCCGGTTGCGGCGGCGCTCGGCACGCCGGTACCGCCGTTCGCCCTGGTTTGCAGCAGGTCCACGACTGATGTCGGGTACGCCCAAGTTTCTCGCCTGCGGCGTTTCATAGATATTCTGGGCATGTGCACTGGGTGTACCTGCCACAGCTGCGACGGCAAGCGCGACTGCAGCAATCGCTGCAGGTTTCAACATGTTCCCCGGTTTCATGAGTCTTTCCTTTCGGCAGAAGCCCCTCACTCGCTCTCCCCCCGGATATGGGGTGGGTATCTGCCGATTTAAACAGGCTCAGTTCTGCGTTGCCTTGACCAACGTCAAGCCGTTCCTTGATGAGCAAGCTGCCTTGCCCGCTCTTCGAAAGCGGTCATGATCTTGCGAAGCGCAATGTCGAACACCCCGCCCATCGCCATTTGCAGCATGCGTGAGGCCATCTCGTATTCCAGGTGAAAGTCGATATCGCAGCCGCCGCGCGCAGCAGTGAAAAGCCAGCGATTGTCGATGTGCTTGACCGGGCCTTCGTTCGAAACTGCACGAACAGTCAAC
>JAWVYF010000238.1:0-4443 GCA_033722845.1 Anderseniella sp.
AGTAGAGCAGGGCACCACCATCGCGCTTGCCAACAAGGAGTGCCTGGGGTCGGGGGCAGAGGTGTTCACCTCGGCCGCAAAGAAGTTCAATGCCACGATCATTCCGGTGGACAGCGAGCACAGTGCTCTCTTCCAGTGTTTCGAGGAGCACAATACGCAGCATGTAGACCGCCTTACGCTGACTGCATCTGGCGGGCCGTTCAGGACCTGGAGCAAGCAGGAACTGGAAGCGGCAACCCTGCAAAGCGCGCTGAAACATCCCAACTGGTCGATGGGTCAGAAGGTGACCATCGATTCCTCGACCCTTATGAACAAGGGTCTGGAGTTCATCGAGGCGTTTCACCTGTTCCCGGTGGAACTGGAGAAGATCGATGTGGTCGTCCATCCCCAGTCCATCATCCACTCCTATGTGTCGTACGTGGATGGCTCGGTCATTGCCCAGTTGGGGATGCCGGACATGCGCACGCCAATTGCCTACGCAATGGCTTACCCGGAGCGGGTAAAGGCCCCGGTGGAGCGGCTGGACCTGGCGAAGATTGCAACGCTTACTTTTGAGCCGGTTGATGCAGAGCGGTTTCCTGCGGTTGACCTGGCGCGTGATTGCCTGGCGCGCGGCGGCAATGCCACCACCATACTCAATGCGGCTAACGAAATTGCCGTTGCCGCCTTCTTGAAAGAACAGCTGCGCTGGGTCGATATCACGCGCCTGGTAGCCGAAACGGTGCAACTGGCAGACCGTGAGGGCATGATTGTTTCAATGTCTTCACTTGACGATGTGTGGGCAGCAGATTCATATGCTCGCTCAAAGGCCGGTGAATTGGCAGGGGAATTGCGTGTCTGATGTCGAAGCACTGCAGGGCAGGGGACGCCCGGCAATGCGACTTGTAAATGGCATCAACAATGATGCGCCTTGATGGTTTGGGAATTCGTCCATGGATATCAGTGCGTTACTGCACGGAACGATACTTGAGATTCTGATCGCAATTGTGGCCTTCATCGGCGTGCTGTCGGTTATCGTGTTCGTTCATGAATACGGGCATTTCAAAACGGCACGGTTGTGCGGCGTGAATGTCGAGACGTTCTCGATCGGTTTTGGCCGGTCGCTTGGTGGCTTTCATGACCGGCACGGGACCTACTGGAAGATTGGCTGGCTGCCACTTGGCGGCTACGTGAAGTTTGCAGGCGATGCCAACGCGGCGTCCATGCCAACCGAAGACGTCTTGATGAACGCCAAGCCCGGCGACTTTCATACTGCCGCCTTGTGGAAGCGGGCGCTGATCGTCGTGGCAGGCCCGATGGCGAACTTCATCCTCGCCATTGTTGTGTTCGCACTTGTGTTCATGCTGATGGGCCTGCCGATTACCCAGCCCAAGGTGGCACGCGTCGTTGATGATTCCGTGGCGGCTCAGGCTGGTTTCCAGCCCGGTGACCTGATCAAGGAAATCGATGGCCGGAAGATCGATTCCTTCGTCGACGTGCAGCGCATCGTCACCGTGTCTGCCGGTGTACCACTGTCCATTCTGGTGCAGCGCGGAGATCAGGAATTGACCCTGTCGGCCACGCCGCGCATGACCGAGATTGACGATGGCAAGGGCGGCAAGGTGACGGTCGGTTTGCTGGGTATCGCACGCGGGGCAGACCAGATCGTACGAATCGAGAAGCTCGGTCCGGTGGCGGCTGTGTCGCGGGCGGTGGATGAGACCTGGTTCATCATTGTCCGGTCTCTGGGCTATATCAAGGATGTGATTATCGGACGGCAGGGCGCAGACCAGCTCTCAGGGCCAGCCGGAATCGCAAAGATTGCCGGTGATGTCGCCACAGAAAATCCGCTCGGACTGGTTCAGCTGATTGCGCTTCTTTCGGTATCTATAGGTTTGATTAACCTATTTCCTATTCCCATGCTGGATGGTGGGCACCTGATGTATTACGCTTTTGAGGCTGTGAGGGGTAAACCGCTTGGTGCTGCGGCACAGGAATTCGGTTTCAAGGTGGGCTTTGCGTTGGTGATTTTCCTGCTGTTGTTCGCAACATGGAATGATCTGACGTGACTTGAGGTTGTATTTCGCCGCATAGCGATCTGATTTTCGCCTCAAAGCCATGAAAAAAAACATGAACGCATGGGTTCTAAATCGCTGCAAATCAGCGTAGAAAATCAACAGGCTGCCGGTTGTCGAGTGGGCGTGACCGGCGCGTATTTGGGGTAAGTTGTCTCCTAGATGGGCAAAAAGTTTGTAAAAGCAGCCAAGCTGGCGCTGGCTATGGGGGTTGTGCTGCCTGCTGGGTTGAGCGTGACTGCGCCCGGTATTGCATGGGCGCAGGTTGTTACCGGCATCATCGTGGAAGGCAATGCACGCGTCGAACCCGACACGGTTCGCGCCTACATGCAATTCAATGCAGGCGAAAACGTCACCGATGCGCAAATCGATGCGTCGGTGAAGGCACTGTTTCAGACCGGCTTCTTTTCCGATGTGCGCATGTTCCGCCGCGGATCTGCCATTGTGGTGCAGGTTGAGGAAAATCCGCTTATCAATTCTGTGACCATCCAGGGTAATGACGAGCTGGATGACAAGAAGCTCAAGGCCGAGGTGAAGCTGCGCGAACGCACCATTTTCACCCGCTCGCGCGCCCAGCAGGACGTGCAGCGTCTGGAAGCGCTGTATCGCCGCTCCGGCTACAACAATGCGCGTGTCACGCCACAGCTCAAGCCGCTCGACCAGAACCGCGTTGACCTTGTCTACGTGGTCACGGAAGGGCAGGAGACCGGCATCGCCGCAATCGGCTTTGTTGGCAACAATGCATTCTCGGATGATCAGCTGCGCTCGGTCATCACCACGTCCGAGTCGGCCTGGTGGAAGTTCTTCTCCACCACCGACACCTACGATCCGGACCGGCTGAACTACGACAAGGAACTGTTGCGCCGCCATTACCTCAAGAATGGCTTTGCCGACGTGGAGATCCTCTCTGCCGATGCACAGCTTGGCGCAGACGGCACCAATTACAACATCGTCTTCACGGTCAACGAAGGCCCGCAGTACACCATCGGCAACGTCAGCGTGAACACGGGCAATACGACGATTGACCCGCGTGCATTGCAGAATGCCGTGCAGGAAAGCGCCGGCGAGGTCTATGACGCCAGCAAGGTCGACCAGTCGGTTGAGAAGATGACGCTGGAAGCCGGCAAGTCGGGCTTTGCGTTCGCTCGCGCGCAACCGCAGATCAATCGCGATCCGGCGACTCGCCGCCTCGATATCGTCTATCAGCTCGAGGAAGGCCCTCGAGTTTACGTCGAGCGCATCGACATCATCGGCAACGTGCGTACGCTGGACGAAGTTATCCGCCGCGAGCTGAACATTGCCGAAGGCGATGCCTATAACCGCATTCTGGTAGACAGGGCGCGCCGCCGCCTGACCGGTCTCGACTTCTTCGAGAAGATCGATATCCGTCAGGAGCCGGGCACCGCGCCGGACCTGGTGACCGTCGTCATCGACGTGGTCGAAAAGTCCACCGGTACGATCAACTTCTCGGCCGGTTACTCGACAACCGAAGGTGCGATTGGTTCGGCGTCTGTTTCCGAGCGCAACCTGCTGGGCACCGGGCACCAGGCCAGCCTGTCGACGCAGCTTTCGTTCAAGCGCCAGTCGGCCAACTTCAGCTACACCAATCCGTACTTCATGGATCGGGATATCTCTGCCGGTTTCGACATTTTCGGCAGCCGCACGGACGTCGAGGACGAGAGCTCGTTTACGACGCAGCAGGTTGGTGGTGCTGTCCGTCTGGGGTCGCGGCTGGACGACTACAACTCGATCTTCGGCAAGTACTCGATCACATATCGTGACATTGATGTTGGCGTGCCGGAATCTGCCTCGCGTGCCGTGCGAGATGCCGAAGGCACCGACCTGATTTCAAAGGTCGGCCTGACCTACATCTATTCCGATCTTGACCACCCCAGCCGTCCGACGTCTGGTGTGCGCGGCAAGATTGATGTTGAGGTCGCCGGTCTTGGTGGCGATGTGCAGTGGGCCAAGGTTGATGCTTCGGCCTACTACTTCATGCCGCTGCTGTTTGACGGCGTGGTTCTGAAGCTTGAGGGCAATGCCGGTCATATCGAACCGTTCCCGGGTGGCGACAAGGTGCCGATCCTCGACCGCTTCTTCAAGGGTGGTGACTCGCTTCGTGGCTTCATGCGCTCCGGTATCGGCCCGCGGATGAGAAACGAGTTCAATGGTGAGTACGACTCCATCGGTGCGACGAGTTACGCGATTGGTACAATCGAGGTGAACTTCCCGCTCGGTCTGCCGGAAGCGTTCGGGCTTGAAGGCGCGGTATTCTCCGACTTCGGCACAGCGTTTGGTGCGCCTGAGAAGTCCTCAACAACATCAACTGATCCAAATTGTCTTGCTCAACCTGGGCCTGTTGATGGTGACTGTTCAGTATTTGGCAACG
>JAWVYF010000239.1:0-4442 GCA_033722845.1 Anderseniella sp.
GACAGCTTCAGGGTTAGGTGCTTCGGGCCGGACTGGTCTGCGGTGATGAACGGCAAATTAATCTCGGTCTGCGTCGAGGAGGACAGCTCGATCTTGGCTTTCTCGGCAGCTTCCTTCAGGCGCTGCAGCGCAAGCTTGTCATTGCGCAGGTCGATGCTGTTTTCCTTTTTGAACTCGTCGGCAAGATAATCGACGATCCGCATGTCGAAGTCTTCACCACCAAGAAACGTGTCGCCATTGGTGGACTTCACTTCGAACACACCATCACCGATCTCGAGGATCGATACGTCGAACGTGCCACCGCCAAGGTCGTAGACGGCAATGGTGCCGGCTTCCTTCTTGTCCAGGCCATAGGCGAGTGCAGCGGCAGTCGGCTCGTTGATGATGCGCAACACTTCAAGGCCGGCGATCTTGCCTGCGTCCTTGGTTGCCTGGCGCTGGCTGTCGTTGAAGTAGGCCGGAACAGTGATCACGGCCTGCGTCACCGGTTCGCCCAGGTGGCGTTCCGCGGTTTCCTTCATCTTCTGCAGCGTCATGGCAGAAATCTGGGATGGAGCGTACTTCTTGCCGTGGGCTTCGACCCAGGCATCGCCATTGTCTGCCTTCACGATATTGTACGGAACCAGCTTCTTGTCCTTCTCGACCATCGGGTCGTCCATGCGCCGTCCGATCAGGCGCTTGATGGCGAAGAACGTGTTTTCCGGGTTGGTCACTGCCTGGCGCTTGGCCGGCTGACCCACAAGCGTTTCACCGTCTTCGGTGAACGCAACGATTGATGGCGTGGTGCGCGCACCTTCGGCGTTTTCCACAACTTTGGGGTTGCCCCCTTCCATGACTGCGACACACGAGTTCGTCGTGCCGAGGTCAATTCCGATAACCTTACCCATCTAGCCCTCCATTAGCGGTTTGCCTGTCGTGCCCGGATACTCGAATGTAGGCACACGATTTGCCGGAAATGTTCCGGTGGCAAACCCCGGTTGGTTTAAGTTGTGCAGGCCAACTATCCGCAATGAATCGGCTTTTTGTCCCGCGTTCGACGCGTATATAGGAGCCGCTGGCACGTGCATCAAGTCGGTTGAACAGAATGTTTGAGATCGAAGGTTTGAAAGTGTTGCCGGGTTTTATGGGTGCCGCCGCCCAGCAGGAGCTTGTTTCCACCTTGCGCAAATGTGTTGCCGAAGCCCCGCTTTACCAGCCTGTCATGCCACGCACCGGCAGGCCGCTTTCGGTGCGAATGACCAATCTCGGCCAGCTTGGCTGGATAAGCGACCGGCAAGGATATCGCTATCAGCCGCATCATCCGGCAACCGGCAAGCCGTGGCCTGAAATTCCCGCTGCTCTTCTGGAAATCTGGCAAGAGGTGGCTGACTATCCGCACCCGCCAGAAGCATGCCTTGTCAACTTCTATGACGGGTCGGCGCGCATGGGCCTGCACCAGGATCGCGATGAAGAGGATCTTCATGCGCCGGTTGTGTCGGTTTCCTTGGGCGATACGGCAGTGTTCCGGATCGGTGGGATCGAACGCAAGTCGCCGACGCGCTCTGTCAGACTGGCATCGGGCGATGTGGTGGTACTGGGTGGCGCAGCAAGGCTATGCCATCACGGCATCGACCGCGTCCTGCCGGGCACTTCGACACTTCTGAAGGATGGCGGGCGCATCAACCTGACACTGCGCCGGGTGACGAAAGCCTGAGTGCTTTCAACCTGCAGGGACTCAAATCCCGATGCTGTTGATGGCTTGGTCGTCTATTTGCCGTCACCCTTGGCAACACCTACCAGCGCCGGACGCAGCACGCGCTCGCCAATCTTGTAGCCGGTCTGAACCACCTGCACGACGGTGCCGTTTGGCTTGCCCGACCCTGGCACTTCAAACATGGCCTGATGGAAGTTCGGATCAAACTTTTCGTCGTTGGGGTTGACCTCAACAATACCGTGTTTCTGGAACGAGTTGAGCAGTTCCCGCCGTGTCAACTCGATACCTTCGATAAAGTTTCGGGTCGATTCATCGGCATTGGCGCGCGCTTCTTCATCCATGATCTCCAGCGCCTTGGACAGGCTGTCTCCGACCGACAGGAGGTCGCGGGCAAAGTTGGTCGCAGCATAAAGCGTGGCTTCGGCCTTTTCGCGCTCGGCACGTTTGCGCAAGTTTTCCGTTTCCGCCATGGCCCGCAGCACGCGATCCTTCAGATCGGCATTCTCTGCGCGCAGCTCCTCAATCGGATCAAGCTCTTCGGCCGCAGGGTCTGCGGTCTCGCCGGCTTCGGGCAAGTCATCGTTGGCCGCAGTGGTTTCCAGCTCGGCCAGGTCTTCTGGCAGCTCGGTTCCGGCATCGGTCTTGTTGTCGCTCATGGGCTTTTCGTCCCGCAAAATACATCAGGTGATGGGTGTGATGACCCGCATATCAGGCTTTTGACCTGAAAGATCAAGAGATCAGGCGGCCAATCGCCTGCGCCGTATAGTCCACCATCGGCACAATACGCGAATAGTTCAGCCGGGTTGGCCCAACCACGCCAAGAACGCCAACCACGTTGTTCTTGGCGTCACTGTAGGGTGCCACCACCAGCGACGAACCGGACAGCGAGAACAGCTTTGTTTCAGCACCTATAAAGATCCGCACACCCTCGCCACTTTCTGCCAACCCCAGCAGGTTCACCACATCTCTTTTGGTTTCCAGGTCGTCAAACAGCTGACGAATACGGGCAATGTCCTCAGCGTGCGTATTATCCTCGATCAGATTGGAGCGTCCACGCACGATCAATGAGCGCTTGCCGTCCCCATCGTCGTCCGACCACACGGCGAGGCCAGCCTCGATCACGCGGGCCGCCAGGCTATCGAGTTCCTGGCGCACGGTTTCGAGCTGGCTGCCAAGCTGCTGGCGGAGTTCTTCAAGCGTCAGTCCCTGGCACCGGCTGTTCAGAAAGTTGCTCACTTCATTCAGCGTCGACGGCGGTAGCCCGCGTGGTATCTCTATGGTGCGGTTTTCCACGCTGCCATCCTCGCTGACCATGATGACCAGCGCCTTGGAGGGGTTGATGCTGACAAACTCGATATGCCGCAGTCGGGCATTCTGCTTTGATGTCAGCACCAGCCCGGCACAGCTGGACAGGCCCGACAGGAGGTTGGTCGCATCGGCCAGAATGTCATCAGTTGTCTTGTCCCGGTTGAGACCGGCGATCTGGGCATCGATCTGAGCGCGTTCTTCCGGGGCAAGCCGGCCGACTTCCATCAGCGCATCAACAAAGAACCTCAATCCGGTTTCGGTAGGAATACGCCCGGCACTGGTGTGCGGAGAATAGATCAGCCCTGCCTCTTCGAGGTCCGACATGACGTTTCGGATCGAGGCTGGAGACAAGCCGATTGGCAGCCCGCGCGAGATTGTGCGTGAACCCACCGGTCCGCCTGTTTCCAGAAATGTCTCGACAAGCCGCCGGAAGATATCGCGCGACCGCTTGTCCAGCACCGACAGTTCAGTCAACCGGTCGTCAATTGCTTTCATCTGGCTATAACCCGCATTTGAGGCATGGTCAGAAATTTAGGTGCGGCCATAGGCGGCGTCAATTGTCATGCGGCCGCGTTGCGCTCGGCTGCGCACATCGCTACACCTGCCCAAATCAATGCGAACACAAAGCTATGACGGAGCACCTTTCATGAGACCTTCAGGCCGCCAGCCAGACCAGATGCGGGACGTCAGTCTCGAGCGCAATGTGTCGTTGCACGCTGAAGGCTCCTGCCTGGTCAAATTCGGCAACACGCACGTTCTTTGCACGGCCAGCCTGGAGGACCGCGTACCGCCATGGCTGCGTGGCGGTGGCAAGGGCTGGGTCACGGCTGAGTACGGCATGTTGCCCCGCTCCACCGGATCGCGCATGCGGCGCGAGTCGACAGCTGGCAAGCAATCCGGGCGGACACAGGAAATCCAGCGGCTGATCGGCCGCAGCCTGCGCGCGGTTGTGGATATGGAAAAGCTCGGCGAACGTCAGATCACGCTGGATTGTGATGTCATCCAGGCCGATGGTGGCACCCGTACCGCCGCCATTACCGGCGCCTGGGTGGCGCTGCATGATTGCATCGCCAAACTGCTGGAAGCCGGTGAGCTACAGGAAACGCCCATTCTCGATCATGTCGCGGCCCTGTCTTGCGGCATTTACGAGGGCACCCCGGTTGCAGACCTGGACTACGCTGAGGATTCCACTGCCGAGACCGACGCCAACTTCGTTATTACCGGGTCGGGCGGCATTGTTGAGGTGCAGGGAACAGCTGAAGGCGTTCCGTTCAGTGAGGACGAACTTCTGAAGCTGCTTTCGCTGGCCAAGTCCGGCATTTCCCAGTTGGTCGGGATGCAAAGGGCTGCCGTCTCCAAATGAACCTGAAGCTCCCGGAAAACAGGATCGTTGTTGCCAGCCACAATCCCGGCAAGGTGCGCGAGATTGCTGACCTGCTCA
>JAWVYF010000240.1:0-4370 GCA_033722845.1 Anderseniella sp.
CGAAGGCGGCAAACGAAGCCTTCATCTTGCGCGGTTCGCCAAACAGCGCCGTGTCGGTTTCGTTGGCACCGGGGTAGCCGCCCTCGATATAGTCGAGGCCAAGCTCGTCCAGCAGCCGGATGATCGACAGCTTGTCTTCCAGCGAAAAGTCGATGCCCGGTGTCTGCCCGCCATCGCGCAGGGTGGTGTCGTAAAGATAGAGGCGTTGTCGGGTTGTCATGTGTCTTGCTCCTGTCCTTCTCCCCTGGCGGGAGAAGGTGGATCGCACCGCAGGTGCGAGCCGGATGAGGGGGAGAAACAGTGCATCACAACACGCCTTTCCAGCGCAGCGCCAGGTAGATGCCGAGGCCCAGCACGATGAACTTCAGCGCGATGTAACCGAGCCAATGCTTCGGAAACGGCAGGTTGTCATGCCAGGATTTCTTGTCGTTGGGCGTGTTCATCGCTTCAGTTCCCACGTTGTGACCCGTTCACCGGTTTCTGAGTCTTTTGAATCCCTTAGCTGGATTCCCTGAGCCGTCAGGTCATCGCGAATGCGATCAGCTTCAGCGAAATCCTTCGCCTTGAATGCCTCAAGCCGGGCCGCGATGGCGGATGCTATGGATGCCTCATCAACATCGCTTGCGCGCGGGTCTGCAAGATCGCCGGCAAAGCCAAGTGCTGCCAGGTTGGCGGCGCGTTCGTCATCGTCCATCTGATGCAGGGCGGCGATGGCGCGCGGGGTGTTGATGTCATCAAGCAGTGCGTCCAGCACCTCGCCCGAAAGCGCTGGCGAAGCATCGGCAGGCGATGCCTTGTTGTACCATCCGGCCAGCACGTCCCAGCTCTCCTGCACCGATTTCTCGGTCCAGTCGATCGGCTGGCGGTAATGGGTCCGCAGCATGTTGAAGCGTAACACCTCACCGGGCCACTTCTGCAGCAGCTCATTGATGGTGATGAAGTTGCCGAGCGACTTCGACATCTTCTGGCCTTCCACCTGCAGGAAGCCGTTGTGCATCCACACGTTCGCCATCACCTTGTGGCCGAAGGCGCAGCGCGACTGGGCGATCTCGTTTTCGTGGTGGGGGAACTGAAGATCGATGCCGCCGCCGTGGATGTCGAACACCTCACCCAGGTGCTTCCAGCTCATCGCCGAGCACTCGATGTGCCAGCCCGGACGCCCCCGGCCCCACGGTGAGTCCCAGCCCGGCGTGTCATCATCAGACGGCTTCCACAAAACGAAGTCGGTTTCGTCCTTCTTGTACGAGGCAACGTCCACCCGCGCACCGGCGATCATCTCGTCAAGTGACCGGCGCGAGAGCTGACCGTAGTCCTTCATGGACGGCGTGTTGAACAGCACGTGCCCGTCCGCCTCGTAGGCATGGCCGTTGGCGATCAGCATCTCGATCAGCTTGATCATCTCGGCAATGTGGCCGGTGGCAGTGGGCTCGACCGTTGGCGGCAGCACACCCAGCGCTGCGATATCTTCGTGGAACTGTTTGGTGGTGCGCGCGGTCACATCGGCAATCGGCACGCCTTCTTCCCTGGCGCGTGCGTTGATCTTGTCATCCACGTCGGTGATGTTGCGGGCATAGGTGACGTGGTCTGCGCCATAGATGTGGCGCAGCAGCCGGAACAGCACGTCGAACACGATGATGGGCCGGGCATTGCCGATATGGGCATAGTCGTACACGGTCGGCCCGCACACATACATGCGCACGTTATCCGGATCGATCGGCGTGAAGACCTGCTTTTCGCGGGTCAGCGTATTGTAGAGTCTCAGTTCCATGAACGGGCACATCCCTCTTCGAGCCTTGCTGGCCCGGGCGCTCGTTCACTTGTCTTTCAGGAAAGGGCTGCCGCTGCCAGCGCAAATTGCATCTAGCTGATAATAATCCGGCAAATGTTGCAGACGGATTGATTTGGTGCGGTCTTCAACATGGCGCGCAAAATGACCGTGAAGCGCCTTGCCGTCAAGCCCGGCATTTGCCATAGGCTTGCCGAATGACAAACGCGCTGCAACCTTCGTTGGCGAAAGCCGCCCTGTGGATGGCCGGATGGCTGACACTGATGCTGTCCATGGCGGTGTTCGGGCGCGAGGTGACGCGCGAGCTGAACGTGTTTCAGGTCATGGAGCTGCGCTCGCTGCTCGGACTGGTCATGATCCTGCCACTGGTCTACGCGTCGGGCGGCCTTGCGGCCATGAGAACCGCACACCCGATGCGCCATATCGGGCGCAACGTGGTGCACTACGGGGCACAATACTCGTGGTTCGTGGCGCTCAACCTGATCACATTGGCCCAGGTCATCGCAATCGAATTCACCATGCCAATCTGGACCGCCTTGCTGGCGGTGCTGTTTCTGGGCGAGCGGATGAATGTCTGGAAGGTGGCGGCCATCATTCTGGGGCTGATCGGTGTGTGGGTCATCGTGCGGCCGGGCACCTCTGAAATCGACATCGGGCAATTGTGGGCACTGGCGGCTGCCTTCGGGTTTGGCATTTCGGTGGCCATGGTCAAGGCACTGACGCGGACCGAAGGCGTGGTTCGCATCGTATTCTGGATGCTCATCATCCAGGCGATCATCGGCATCATTCCGGCCTACATGGTCTGGCAACCGGTGCCGGCCCATGTCTGGCCCTACATGCTGGCGGTGGCTTTTTGCGGCACGTTCTCGCACTACTGCATGGCGCGGGCCATGCTGCACGCCGATGCGACCATTGTTGTGCCGATGGACTTTCTGCGGGTGCCGTTGACCGCCATTGCCGGCTGGCTTCTGTATTCTGAAGGCATCGATACCTTCACCGTGGCAGGCGCAGCGCTGATCCTGACCGGCAACCTGTTGAACCTGAAACAGGCTGGCACGGCGCGCGTTTGAAAGCCACTTGCGCCAACGCCATTTTCGTGACCCAATCGCGTGTCGCAACATCTGCAACGTCATCGGAACGTCCCACTTGAGACCGCTTGAAGGTTATCGCGTCCTTGACCTGACCCATGTACTGGCAGGTCCGTTCTGCACCTACCAGCTGGCCGTGCTTGGTGCCGACGTCATCAAGATCGAGTCGCCCGACAAACCCGACATGACCCGCGAAGAGGGCCTTGTTCCGGAGCTGAACCGCAAGGGCTATGGCATCTATTACCAGTCACAAAGCGCGGGCAAGCGCGCCATTACCCTCAACCTGAAGACCGGGGAAGGCCGTGAACTGCTGTCGCGCCTGATCGAAACGGCGGATGTTCTGGTGCAGAACTATGCCGGCGACAGATTGGCTGAACTGGGTTTCGGCTACGAGCAGGCCACCGCGATCAATCCCCGGTTGGTCTATTGCCAACTGACCGGATTTGGCCGCACTGGACCCAAGGCAAGCCACCCGGCCTACGACGTGGTGATCCAGGCGTTTTCCGGCCTGATGGCCGCAAACGGAACGCCTGATAGCGGGCCGGTTCGCGTTGGACCGCCAATGGTGGATTACGGCACCGGCGCGCAAGCGGCGCTGGCAATCTCGGCAGCGCTGCTGCAGCGCGAACGCACCGGCAAAGGGCAGCATATTGATGTTGCGATGCTGGACTCGGCCCTGATGCTGATGAGCGCTCACGTCATTGATACGGTGACCACCGGCCATGCCCCAAAGCCCTACGGCAATGCACATCCCAATTACGCCGGTTATCGCACCTACGAGACAGCCGACGGCCTGATCATGATCGGTGCGTGGACCAACAAACAGCTGGCCGGTCTGCTGGGTGTGCTTGGTGAAACGAAGCAGGCTGAAATTGTCCTGGAAACACCGCGGGCACAGATTGGTGAGCTGGCGGCAGAAAATGCACAATGCATTGCAGCGCACATGCTGAAGCGGCCAGCCGAAGAATGGGAGCAATTGCTCAATGATGCTCATGTGCCGGCATCGCGGGTTCGCACCATCGACGAAGCGCTGGCGCACGAGCAGGTGCGGTCACGCAAGGTTATGCAGTCTGCAGGACAGCTTGCCCACGAAGGCGGGCCAAGCCAGTTTCCGGTGTCCGGCTTCAGCTATGCGCATGACGGCCCGGCAATAGACCGGCCGCCCCCGAAACTGGGCGAGCATACTGCCGAAGTGCTGCAAGAACTCGGACTGGACGACACCGCGATTAGCGTACTGCGTCAGTCTGGCGCCATCTGAACGCCGGTTTCACAGGTAAAAAAAAACCCCGGCCACGCCAACAGCAGCCGGGGTCTTATCGTTTGAATGCTTGAGCAGCCAAACAGCCTATTCGGCTGCCTCGAAGCTGTTCTCGTCGTCATCATGGCCCGCAACGCCGGCCGGATGGGTCTTGCGCAGCTCTTCCGCCACCAGGAACGCCAGTTCCAGCGACTGGTCGGCGTTGAGACGCGGGTCGCAGTGGGTGTGATAACGGTCA
>JAWVYF010000241.1:0-4317 GCA_033722845.1 Anderseniella sp.
AGTGGCCTTGTCGGGCCGATGACCCGCAACGCCATTTCCGATTACCAGCACCGCTCAGGGATGACTCCGGATGGTTATGCCGATGCAAGATTGCTTGAGCGGCTGCGCCGGGGACTGTAGGTTGTGCCGGTCATGAACCGGTCTCTTTCCAGACTACTGACATTTCTTGCCATCTCGCTGACCGGGCCTGGCCTGCAAGGCACGTACGCTTTGGCTCAACAGGCTGCGCCTGCGCCGCAGAGTGAACCTGCGCAGGCTGTGCCACAGTCCAGCTACCTGCCGCGTACCAAGCAGGTTTATGACGTGGTCATTCTGGGTGATGTGCTGGGCACTGGTCTGTGGGCTGGCATGAACCGGGTTGTCGAGAGCGAAGACAAGGTGACGGTTACCGGCCGCATTCAGGAAAACTCCGGCCTTGGCAGGCCGCGGCTTTACAACTGGCCCAATGCCGCATCGAAGCTGCTGGAAGCGCGGCAGTTTGACATTGCCGCAATCATGCTGGGGGCCAATGACGGACGCGATATCAACACCGAAGCCGGCAAGGCAGACTTTGGGTCAGAAGAATGGCGCAAGGTTTATGCTGAGCGGCTGCGGGACTTCATCAAGGTGCTGCGCGATGGAAAGGTCGCGGTGTACTGGTTTGGTGTGCCGCCGATGGCAAGTGAGGCTTACGACAACGCCATGCAGGTGGTGGCTGGCGTAGAGCGGCAGGTGATGGCTGAAGAAGGGGTTCGCTACATCGATCTGCAGTTGCTGCTGCGCGGGTCTGACGGGGCCTACACTGACAGTGGTGATGACGGCACCGGAGAGGTGGTGCGGCTGCGATCGCGGGATGGGGTCAAGTTCATCACTCGCGGCAATGACCGGCTGGCATCAGAACTGATGAAGCTGGTCAAGGCCGACATTGCAGTTGCTGAAGGCAGTGCAGCACCGTCTGCCCAGATTGCTGTAGCGGGTCCGCAAGCAAGGCTGACGCCGGAACAGCTGGCTGCAATGCCGGCATTTGCTGCTGAACGCGCCGATGGAACTGATGAAATACCTGTCGACCCGTCCTCGCTGCCGGGGCCGGACTATGTCGAGCTTGCAAGACTGTCTGAGACGCAAAGGAAATCTGCGGAAACGGATCAACTGTTTTCGGCCACCCGGCGAGCAACGATCAACGGCAGCAGTGCCCATCAATTGTATGATGCTGGACTGTGGCCTGAACCGGCAGGTGAAGGTAGCGACCCGTTTTCAGCCCCGCTGAAGGATGCCGCCTCGAATTGAGGCCACAATCCTGATCAGCGCGGAAGCAGCGTCGTTCCCATCAGGAACTCGTCGATGGCGCGTGCCGCCTGACGGCCTTCACGAATGGCCCAGACCACCAGCGACTGTCCGCGACGCATATCGCCCGCAGAAAATACTTTCCAGCGGTTGGTCTTGTAACCGACCGTGTCAGCCTTGACGTTGCCGCGCGGGTCCAGCGTGACGGACAGGTCCTTGAGCATGCCTTCGTGCACCGGGTTGGTGAAGCCCATGGCCAGCAGCACAAGGTCTGCAGGCAACTCGAACTCTGTCCCGGAGACAGGCTTCATGGAGCTGTCCACTGCCACGCCGTGAAGCGTCTTGACCTTGCCGTCCTCGCCCGAGAACTTCGTGGTCATGACCGCGAACTCGCGCTTGGCGCCTTCTGCCTGCGATGACGACGTGCGCATCTTCATCGGCCAGTGCGGCCAGCTCAGCGCCTTGTTTTCCTTCTCCGGCGGAGCGGGCATGATTTCAAGCTGGGTGACCGACAATGCGCCCTGACGGATCGAGGTGCCGATGCAGTCTGAACCGGTGTCGCCGCCGCCAATGACGACCACGTGCTTGCCTTCTGCCAGGATCGGCTGAACGTTGCCCAGATCTTCCTTGCTGACCCGCTTGTTTTGCTGGCGCAGGAAGTCCATCGCAAAGTGAACGCCGTCCAGTTCGCGGCCCGGTACCGGCAGGTCGCGGGGTGCTTCTGAGCCACCAGCCAGAAGCACGGCATCATAGCTGCGCTCAAGTTCGGCCACGTCGGTGTCGACACCAACATGGCGGTTGCAGTGGAAGGTCACGCCTTCGGCTTCCATCTGCTTTGCGCGGCGATCGATGAGCTGCTTCGACATCTTGAAGTCCGGGATGCCATAGCGCAGCAGACCGCCGGGCTTGGCCTGCTTCTCAAAAACGTGAACATCATGACCGGCACGTGCAAGCTGTTGGGCAGCCGCCATGCCGGCGGGGCCGGAACCGACCACGGCAATCTTCTTGCCGGTCTTTTTCTCTGGTACGTCCGGCACGATCCAGCCTTCATCCCAGGCGCGATCGACGATGGCACATTCGATGGTCTTGATGGTGACCGGATTGTCGTCGATGTTCAGCGTGCACGATGCCTCGCACGGGGCAGGGCAGATACGGCCGGTGAATTCAGGGAAATTGTTGGTGGAGTGCAGGTTGCGCGAAGCTTCCTGCCAGTCCGAATTGTAGACGAGGTCATTCCAGTCCGGGATCTGGTTCATCACCGGGCAGCCGTTGTGGCAATAGGGAATGCCGCAATCCATGCAGCGGGCCGCCTGGGTCTTCACTTCCTTTTCGGGAAGCGGCACCACGAACTCATCGAAGTTGGTGACCCGTTCGGCGACCGGCAAATAGTCCCGGTCGTGACGGTCAAACTCCTTGAAGCCTGTAACCTTACCCATCTCAGTTACCCTCCCTCACGCCGATGCGCATGTCGCCATCGGCTTCCTGTGCCTGCATTTCCTTTAGTGCGCGGCGGTAGTCCACCGGCATCACCTTGACGAACTTTGGTAGAAAGTCCTGCCAGTTATCCAAGATAAGCCGAGCACGGGACGAAGCCGTGTAGTGCGCATGGTTCGAAATCAACTGGAACAGTCGCTCCGCATCATGACTGGTCATGTCACCCTGGATGTCCACCAGACCGTGGCTTTCCAGGTCGCCCGACTGGTTGGCAATGCGCTGCAGAAGCTCTTCTTCTTCCGGCACCGGTTCCAGGTCGACCATGGCGAGGTTGCAGCGGGTCTTGAAGTCTCCCGCTTCGTCCAGAACGTAGGCGATGCCGCCAGACATGCCGGCTGCAAAGTTGCGGCCGGTCTGGCCGAGTACGACCACGATACCACCGGTCATGTATTCGCAGCCGTGATCGCCTGTACCCTCAACAACGGCAATGGCACCGGAGTTGCGCACGGCAAAGCGCTCACCGGCCACGCCACGGAAGTAGCACTCACCGCTGATGGCACCGTAGAGCACGGTGTTGCCGACGATGATGGAGTCTTCCGGAATGATGCCGGAGTCTTCCGGTGGGCGAACCACGATGCGGCCGCCTGACAGGCCCTTGCCGACATAGTCGTTGCCTTCGCCGATCAGGTCGAGCGTGACGCCCTTGGCGACGAATGCCCCGAAGCTCTGGCCAGCCGTGCCACGCAGGGTGATCGAGATGGTGTCATCCGGCAATCCGGCATGGCCGTACCGCCGTGCCACTTCGCTGGACAACATCGCACCGGTTGACCGGTCGACGTTGCGGATCGGCAGATCCATGCTCACAGGCTTCTTGTTTTCGAGGGCCGGTGCAGCCTTCTCGATCAGGGTGCGGTCGAGGATCGAGCCAAGGTTGTGATCCTGGCGTTCGCAATGGTGGATCGGCACGTCCTTGGAGACCTTCGGCATGGCAAAGATCTTCGAGAAGTCCAGCCCGCGGGCCTTCCAGTGCTCGATGGCACTTTCCTTGTCGAGGAAGTCTGTGCGGCCAACCATTTCGCTCATGGTGCGGAAGCCCATTGCGGCCATCATCTCGCGCACTTCCTCGGCAATGAAGAAGAAGTAGTTGATGACGTGCTCAGGCTTGCCGGTAAAGCGCTTGCGCAGCTCCGGGTCCTGGGTGGCAATGCCGACGGGGCAGGTGTTGAGGTGGCACTTGCGCATCATGATGCAGCCCGCTGCAATCAGCGGGGCGGTGGCGAAGCCAAACTCGTCTGCGCCCAAAAGTGCACCCACGACAACGTCGCGGCCAGTGCGAAGCCCGCCGTCAACCTGCACGGCGATGCGGCCACGCAGTTCGTTCAGCACCAGCGTCTGCTGGGTTTCGGCAAGGCCGATTTCCCAGGGGCTGCCGGCGTGCTTGATGGAGGTCAGCGGCGAGGCTCCGGTGCCGCCTTCGAACCCGGAGATGGTGACGTGGTCTGCGCGCGCCTTGGACACGCCCGCAGCAACCGTTCCCACGCCCACTTCCGACACCAGCTTGACCGAAATGTCGGCCTTCTCGTTGGCGTTCTTCAGGTCGTAAATGAGCTGGGCCAGATC
>JAWVYF010000242.1:0-4306 GCA_033722845.1 Anderseniella sp.
GAAGATCACCAAGGCCATGCAGATGGTTGCGGCGGCAAAACTGCGCCGCGCCCAGGAAGCAGCCGAGGCGGCGCGCCCCTATGCCGAGCGCATGGGCGCCGTGCTGGCCAACCTGTCGGCCAGCATGGAAGGCCGGCCGGACGCTTCGCCGTTGATGGCGGGCACCGGCAAGGACGATGTCCACCTGCTGATCGTTTGCACCGCAGAGCGCGGCCTTTGCGGTGGTTTCAACGGTAATATTGCCAAGTTGGCCCGCGAACACACCGACAGGCTCGTGGCCGCTGGCAAGACGGTGAAAATCGTCTGCGTCGGCAAGAAGGGCTATGACGTTCTGCGTCGCAAGTACAACCACCTCATTGTTGATCGGGTGGACTTGCGCGAAGTGAAGTACGTCGGCTACGGCAACGCACAGGACATCGCCTCGAAGGTTCTGGGCATGTTCGACGATGGCGAGTTCGATGTAGCTACGCTGTTCTACTCGGCGTTCAAGTCGGTGATCAGCCAGGTGCCGACTGCCCAGCAGATCATTCCTGCCAATGTGGCTGCCGCCGAGGATGGCGACAGCGCTGCGGCCGACCTGGGCGGTGCGGTTTATGAATATGAGCCGGAAGAGAGCGAAATTCTCGACGAATTGCTGCCACGCAATATTGCTGTGCAGATTTTCCGGGCGCTGCTTGAAAACGCTGCATCTGAACAGGGTGCGCGCATGTCCGCAATGGACAACGCCACGCGCAACGCCGGCGAAATGATCGACAAGCTGACACTGAGCTACAACCGCCAGCGTCAGGCACAGATCACCAAGGAACTGATCGAAATCATCTCGGGCGCCGAGGCGCTCTGATAGTCAAGGCTCAAGGGAAGGACCCGAAAAATGGCCAAAGCACCAGCCAAGAAAGCTCCTGCCAAGAAGGCTGCATCGAAGACGTCTGCACCTGCCAAGAAGGCAGCCGCCAGCGGCGGCAAGGTCGGCAAGATCTCCCAGGTCATGGGCGCCGTCGTGGACGTGCAGTTCTCCGGTCACCTGCCGGAAATTCTCAACTCGCTGGAAACCGACAATGGTGGCAACCGGCTGGTACTGGAAGTGGCGCAGCACCTGGGTGAAAACACCGTGCGCACCATCGCCATGGACTCCACCGAAGGCCTCGTGCGCGGTCAGGCAGTGACCGACACCGGCGCGCCGATTGAAGTGCCGGTGGGTGATGAAACGCTGGGCCGCATCATGAACGTGATCGGTGAGCCGGTGGACGAAGCGGGCCCGGTCAAGACCAAGACCAAGCGCGCCATCCACCAGGAAGCACCTGAATTCGTCGAGCAGTCGACCGAAGCTGAAATCCTGGTCACGGGCATCAAGGTCGTGGACCTGCTGGCACCGTACGCCAAGGGCGGCAAGATCGGCCTGTTCGGTGGTGCCGGCGTGGGCAAGACCGTTCTGATCATGGAACTGATCAACAACATCGCCAAGGCGCACGGTGGTTACTCGGTGTTTGCCGGTGTGGGCGAGCGTACCCGTGAGGGCAACGACCTGTACTGGGAAATGATCGAGTCCGGCGTGAACAAGGAAGGCGGCGGTGCCGGCTCCAAGGCCGCCCTGGTTTATGGCCAGATGAACGAGCCTCCGGGAGCCCGTGCCCGCGTTGCGCTGACCGGCCTGACCGTGGCTGAGCATTTCCGCGACCAGGGTCAGGACGTGCTGTTCTTCGTGGACAACATTTTCCGCTTTACCCAGGCTGGCTCGGAAGTGTCGGCTCTGCTGGGCCGCATTCCTTCGGCCGTGGGTTACCAGCCGACGCTGGGCACCGACATGGGCGCCATGCAGGAGCGCATCACCACCACCACCAAGGGCTCGATTACCTCGGTGCAGGCTGTGTACGTGCCGGCTGACGACCTGACCGACCCGGCGCCTGCCTCGACCTTCGCCCACCTGGACGCCACCACCGTGTTGTCGCGTTCGATTGCTGAAAAGGGTATCTACCCGGCTGTGGACCCGCTTGACTCCACCTCGCGCCTGCTTGACCCGCAGGTGATCGGTGAAGAACACTATGCCGTGGCCCGTCAGGTGCAGTCGATCCTGCAGCGTTACAAGGCACTGCAGGACATCATCGCCATCCTGGGCATGGACGAACTGTCGGAAGAAGACAAGCTGACCGTGGCGCGCGCCCGCAAGATCGAGCGCTTCCTGTCGCAGCCGTTCTTCGTGGCCGAAGTGTTCACCGGCTCGCCGGGCAAGCTGGTGTCGCTGGAAGACACCATCAAGGGCTTCAAGGGCCTGTGTGCCGGTGAGTATGACCACCTGCCGGAAGCTGCCTTCTATCTCGTCGGCTCCATTGAGGAAGCTGTCGAGAAGGCCGAGAAGCTGGCTGCTGAAGCTGCCTGATCCACGGCAGTTTTGCGCAACTGATCAACGGAGGGCCTGATGGCCGATCTCTTGAAGTTCGAGCTGGTTTCGCCGGAGCGCCTGCTGTCCTCGGGCGAGGTGCAGCAGGTTGTGGTGCCGGGCGCCGAGGGTGAGTTCACGGTGCTTGCAAACCATGCGCCTGTACTTGCCACCATGAAGCCCGGCGTCGTCACTGTGACGGATGCGGGCGGCAGCGAAGAGCGCATCTTCGTGCGTGGCGGCTTCGCCGAAATCAACCCTGCCGGCCTGACCGTGCTGGCTGAAGAGGCAATTGCGGTCAAGGACCTGTCGGCAGCCGATCTTGATGAAAAGATCAAGAACGCACAGGACGATGTGAACGACGCAACCGATCCGGAAAAGAAGCGCAAGGCACAGGAAGCACTCGATCATCTCAAGGAGATGAAATCGGTCATCTGATGTGTTTTCCTTTGACTGAAAGATTTTCAAACCCCGTTCCAGGTTGCTGGAGCGGGGTTTTGTGTTTGAGGGCTTGGCATGGAAAGCGGTGCTGAAGCCCGGCGCGTTGCCCCGGCAGCGGAGCGCAACAAGGATGCGATCCTCGAGGTCTTGCGGGAGGTGTTGCCGGCCAAGGTTGCGCATGTGATCGAAGTGGCAGCCGGCACCGGCCAGCATGCGGTTCACTTTGCGGGTGCCCTGCCTCAACTTGAATGGTGGCCGTGTGAACTGGCCGACGAGAACCTCGCCAGTATTGAGGCCTACCGGCTTGAGGCTTGCTTGCCAAACCTGCAGCCGCCGCAGCGGCTGGATGTGACGGTGCCGGGCTGGGCAGATGCTGTCGAGCCGCCGCAGGCAGACTTCATTCTGAGTTGCAACATGATCCACATAGCGCCATGGACAGCCTGTCTTGGCTTGCTGGAAGGCGCAGGCGGCAAGCTTGTTCAAGACGGCAAGTTGATGCTGTACGGGCCGTTCAGGCGGCAAGGCGTAGAGACTGCTCCCAGCAATGAAGCTTTCGATGCGTCGCTCAAGGTGCGCGATCCGGATTGGGGTTTGCGCTCGCTGGAGGATGTCGTGGAAGCTGCCCTGCCGCATGGGCTGGAACTGAACCGGGTCATTGAAATGCCGGCAAACAATCTGAGCGTGGTCTTTAGATGGACAAGTTGCTAGTCCGCATCCTTGTCGGTTTCGGTAGCGGCAGCGTTGGCCCGCAATATGCCGCCAACAAACCGGCCAACCGCGACTTCGGCAAACAGGACACCGAAACCCAGCACAAAGTCAAACACGTTGCCCAGCGGCCTTGCATAGACAATCGCCATCATCAGCACGAAGCCGGACACATAGAGTGAAATCTCGACAAAGCGGGCCATTTGCATTGGCTCAGTCCATCAGGTGCCGGAAGGCCTTGATGACCTGCCGGTATACATCGAGTTTGAACGGCACGATCAGCTCTTCGAGCTCGTCCATTTGCGCCCAGCGCCAGTCATCAAACTCGGGCTTGTGACCAATGCCTGAAATGTCCACTTCGGCATCCTCGCCTTCAAAGCGGCAGGCGACCCACTTCTGTTTCTGTCCGCGGTAGCGGCCTTTCCAGGCAATGCCCAGCAGGTGCTCTGGCAGGTCATAGGTGAGCCAGCCGGGGGTCTCCTCGATTACCGAAGCTGAGCGCACACCGGTTTCCTCGGTCAGTTCGCGAAGTGCTGCGGTGCGGATGTCTTCTCCCTCATCGATACCGCCCTGGGGCATCTGCCACCACTTGGCATCGCCGCGAGCTGCTTCGTCATCGTTCTGCTGGATAATGCGGCGGCCGACCCAGACGCGGCCTTGAGGGTTCAGCAGCATGACGCCGACACAAGGCCTGTAAGGAAGGGCAGCGAGTTCTTCGGGGGATTTCGTCTTGCTCATGAACGCAATATGGATCAGCCGCGCCGGGATGCAAAGGCTGTCGTCACA
>JAWVYF010000243.1:0-4301 GCA_033722845.1 Anderseniella sp.
CACCCGCAAGCGCGGTGTCGGCAACAACGAGCGCCTGGAGTTCCTCGGCGACAGGGTACTTGGGCTGGCTATCGCGCACATTCTGTATGAACGTCACGACACGGTGCCTGAGGGCGAGCTGTCGCGCATGCTGAGTTCGCTAGTGCGAAGGGACGTGTGCCTCAAGGTAGCGCAAAAGCTGGACATTGGCCCGGCGCTCAAGCTGGCCGGTCGCGGCAAGAAGCGCACCACCGTGACCGACAACATTCTGGGTGATGCTTGCGAAGCGGTGATCGGTGCGATCTATCTGGATGGCGGGCTGGAGGCTGCGACCGCGTTCATCAAGGCCAACTGGAAAGAGCTGCTCGACAAGGCGCCCGAGGCGCGCAAGGACGCCAAGACAGTTGCCCAGGAGTGGGCTGCGCGCCGCGCCATGCCGATGCCTGCCTACGAGATCATCAACCAGTCCGGTCCGGATCATGCACCGGAGTTTACCGTGCGCATGGACGTGCAAGGCAAGAAGTCTACCGAAGGTACGGCTGGCACCCGGCGGCTGGCAGAGCAGAATGCAGCAGCGGCATTCCTCAAGCGGGAGAAGATCTGGAAATGACAACGCCTGAAACAGGTGGCGCAGCACAGACCCGCTGCGGATTCGTGGCGCTCATCGGCGCGCCGAACGCCGGCAAGTCGACGCTGATGAACCAGCTCGTTGGCTCGAAGATTTCGATTGTCACCCACAAGGTGCAGACAACGCGGGCGCGTATTCGTGCCATTGCGCTGGAAGGTGACAGCCAGATCATCTTTGTGGATACACCTGGCATTTTTTCGCCGAAGCGCAAGCTCGATGAAGAGATGGTCGCAGCCGCGTGGGCGGGCGCTGCGGAGGCTGATGCGACGGTACTGCTGATCGATGCCCGCGATGGGCTGAACGAGGCAAACCGGAAGATTATCGAAGGGCTGCAGGACGCAGGTTTGAAAGCGATGCTGGCGATCAACAAGATTGACACGGTACCAAATGAAAGCCTGTTGAAGCTGACTGAAGACCTGAACCAGCTTTATCCGTTCACCGACACGTTCATGATCTCCGCGCTGAAGGGCCACGGCGTGCGTGACCTGCGCGAGACGCTTGCTGCGCGGATGCCGCCAGGTCCGTGGCTTTACCCGGAAGACCAGATTGCCGATTTGCCGTTGCGCTTGCTTGCGGCGGAAATTACGCGCGAGAAACTGTACCTGCGGCTGCATGACGAGCTGCCTTATGCCTCCACGGTGGAGACGGAAAGCTGGCAGGAGCGCAAGGACGGGTCTGTTCGCATTGAGCAGGTGGTTTATGTCGAACGCGACAGTCAGAAGAAGATCGTGCTGGGCAAAGGTGGTCAGACAATCAAGGCAATTGGCCAGGCCGCGCGCGGCGAAATTGCCGAGGCGATCGGCCAGAAGGTGCATCTGTTCCTGTTCGTGAAGGTGCGCGAAAAGTGGGCGGAAGACCCGGAGCGGCTGCGCATGATGGGGCTGGAGCCGCGCTGAGCGGACAGGGGTTTGCCGGAGAGATCGCATGGAATGGCAAGGCGACGGTCTGATCCTGAACGTGCGCCGCCATGGTGAGACGTCGGCGATCATCGATGTGCTGACCCGTGAGCGCGGCCGGCATTCCGGTCTTGTGCGCGGCGGCAGGTCTCGCAACCAGCGTCCTGTATTGCAGGCCGGCAATCTGGTGCACCTTGTCTGGCGGGCGCGGCTGGAAGACCACCTTGGGCAATTCACCGCCGATCCGTACCGGATGATCGTGGCCGGCATCATCGACAGCGTACCAAGGCTTGCTGCGGTGAACACCATCACGACGCTGGCCAGCCTGTTGCCGGAGCGCGAGCCGCATCCGCGACTGTACGAGGCATCGCTGTTGCTGCTCGAGCACATTGATGATGATGACATCTGGCCGGCACTGCTGGTGCGCTGGGAACTGGGTTTGCTGGATGAGCTTGGCTTTGGGCTGGACCTTGAGCGATGTGCAGTGAGCGGGGCGCGCGAAGGACTGGCTTACGTCTCGCCCAAGACAGGCAAGGCGGTCACTGAGGCGGAAGGAGAACCGTGGAAGGACAAGCTGCTGCGCCTGCCGGGTTTTGTGTGTGGCGGCCCGGCTGAAGCAAGTGCCATGGACGTTGCCGATGGCTTGAAACTGAGTGGCTACTTTCTGGCCCGGCATGTGTTCGAGCCGCGGGGGCTGAGTGAGCCGGTGTCGCGTGCGCGCATTGTCAAATGGCTGGCAACGCAGTAGCCAGCAGCAAGAGGATTGCAATGCTGAAGAGGTGGTCATGAACGCGCGGAGCCATACATTTACCCACGCCATTGCCCGGCTTCCCGCTGCCAGCATTACGGCTGGTCTGCGGGCCGTAGACACGGGTGCGCCGGACCTCGAGACGTTTTTGAAACACCATGACGATTATGTCAGCGCACTGCGCTCAACCGGTGCCGAGGTTGTGGTGCTGGACGCGCTGCATGACTATCCGGACAGCGTGTTTGTGGAAGATGCTGCGCTGTGCTTGCAGGAAGGTGCCATTGTCATGCGACCCGGTGCGCCAACGCGGCTGGGGGAGGCGGCGCTCATGCGGCCCACGCTGGAGAGGTTCTACGATGAAGTGCTGGAAGTTGCCGCTCCTGCCACCATCGAGGGGGGCGACATTCTGGTGTGTGAACGCGAAATCCTGGTCGGCACGTCAGCGCGCACCAATGCGCAAGGCATCGCCGGGCTTGGCCGGTTGGTGGACCGGTGGGGGTACAAGGTGCGCAAGGTGGAGACACCTGAAGGCGTGCTGCACTTCAAGACGGACTGTTCACTGCTGGATGCCGAAACCATCCTGGCGACGCGGCGTTTGGCGGTGTCCGGCTGTTTTGACGGTTATCGCGTCATTCATGTGGCTGATGGTGAGGAAGCAGCAGCGAATACCATCCGCTTCAACAATCTGGTGCTGATGCCTGCAGGTTTTCCCGCCACGCGCGACATGCTGGTGGACGCCGGCTACGACGTACGCGAGATTGGCAACTCGGAAGCAGCCAAACTGGATGGCGGCATGTCTTGTCTGTCGTTGCGGTTTTCACCGGTGGGCTGATTGTCTCATTGCCGCTGGCGGGCGGGGTGGCTAAACAGACCCCACAAGTTATTGCATACGAAGGAAACGACGATGATCGGCCGTTTGAACCATGTTGCCATTGCCGTGCCGGATCTTGAGGCCGGTACACAGGTTTACAAGTCCATGCTGGGGGCCAGGGTGTCTGCTCCGCAAGCGGAACCGGACCATGGTGTGACAGTTGTTTTCGTCGAACTTCCCAACACCAAGATCGAATTGCTGGAGCCGCTCGGTGAGGGCTCTCCCATTGCAGCCTTCCTGGAAAAGAGCCCGGCAGGTGGTATTCATCATGTGTGCTACGAAGTGGACGACATCATTGCTGCGCGTGACCACCTCAAGGCTGAAGGTGCCCGTGTCCTGGGCGATGGCGAGCCGAAGATTGGCGCGCATGGCAAACCAGTGCTTTTCCTCCACCCGAAGGACTTCTGTGGCACCCTGGTTGAGCTGGAACAGGCCTGATGATCGTCGATTTTCTGACTGGCTTTGCCGTCTACTTCATCATCTGGTGGCTGGTACTGTTCACCGTGCTGCCATGGGGCATGCGCTCGGCCCATGAGGAAGGAGCCGAGGTGGAGGCCGGCAACGACCGCGCCGCACCTGTGCGCGTGAACATGTGGCGGAAGTTCGTTATCACAACCATCGTCGCGTTGTTCGTCTACGGGTTCTACTACTGGCTGACCATCCATAGCGGTTTTTCGCTGGATGACATTCCGTTCATGCCCGAATTGCCGAAGGTTTGAACCTACATCACATGCCCTTGCAGGCGAGCAGGGGCCCTTGCGGTTGGCTGATCTGATCACCTACCCAGCACATCCATTGTGAAGGGTGTTCGCGAATGGTGGACAGCATACGCTTTGCTGACTGGTGAGCCATGCGCTTGATGTCCTCATCCCGGTCAAGCTGCGGATCAGCTTCGATGGGTGGGTGAAACTCGATGCGGTAGCGCTTGAACGGCTCGAGTTCTATTGCTGTCATCGGCACTATACTGGCTCCATGGCATCGCGCCATGTTGAGCGGGGCAACGGCCTGCACGAGATGCCATTCCCCGTCGATGGGCGTGCAGGCATGCCGGCGGCCAAGAAACGCGTTGTTCATCGAGAGGATGGCGCGGTTTTCGCGCAGCGCCTGAGCGAATTTGCGCATCGAACTGAAGTGAGTGGTCGGCGTTGACAATATGCGCTCATCCATGAAGCGTTGCTC
>JAWVYF010000244.1:0-4300 GCA_033722845.1 Anderseniella sp.
CACAACGCGAAGCGAGCGGCCATCTGGCAGGGGCCAAAGCTCCTCCTGCGTATCAAGGCGTTCGTAGGAGGCAAGCTGCTCCTTCTTCCAGGTGCGGTAGTTGGCCTGCTCGGGCAGCTTGCGCTCTTCACGCAGCCTATCGAGAATCTCGCCGTGGCTGGGCCGGCTATCAAGCCACTTGGTATCGAGCGACCACAGTTGTGAGAAGGCCGCGTTGTAGAAGGCCAGCTTCTGGTCAGCGCCATAGGTGGCAATGGCACCGGTAATCTTGTTCAGCGTACTGGCATGAGATCGCGTCTGCTGCTCCAGTGCCTTGCGGGTATCTTCAAGCCGCGTCATGTCGAGCGCGAAGCAGGCCGTGTTCTTGCCGAACGGCACTTCGAAGACCTCAAGCATGCGCTTGGCGCCGCCAAGCACCGCAGCACCGCGCATGGTGCGCCGGCCGTCCTCGCCGGGTTCGCCAACCGGTTTGAAGGCATCCTGGCCAATCAGCGAGATGTTGCGCTCGATAACCTCATCGATGTCCGGCTGTTCCACCGCCTTGAGGTATTGCTGGTTCACCCAGACCAGCCGGCTGTCATCATCGCGCAGGAATATCGGAAACGGAGCCTGATCCAGCACCGCACTGAGCTGTTCCACCTGCTTGCCCAGCCGGCGCACGTCGAACATCAGTTCCTTGGTATCGCGGCGCTCACCGGCAAGCGGCCTTATGCGCATGGTCGCCACACCGCCAGCAGCGCGGCCATCAGCTTCGACCAGTTCGCCGGCAAGGGTCTTGAGGGCAATATTGAACGCGGTCCCGGTATGGCGCAGAACCGACAGGGCCTCTGTCAGGGCGGTAAGTGATTCCTCGTCGAGCCAGGCAGAAAAGTTGCCGGCTTCTTCACGGGTAACACCGAGACGCACGGTGCCGCGCAAGTCACCGGCGATGCGGTCGGGATGCTCTGCATCGCTGCGCCAGATGAACAACAGGCTGGGTTCTGAGTTGATGACCGCTTCGGCCTCGTTCAACTCGCCTTCAAGAGAGGCGATGCGGGCATTGTCGCGGGTGCGGGCCGAATTAAGCCGCCGGACCGCAATGAAGGCCCACAGCATGATGATGGCCGACAACAGCAGCGTTGCCATGGCATAGCTGCCGGCATTGCCGTCAAGCGCAATCGCTTGTGCGCCGGTTTGCGCGCGCGCAGGCAGGCAGAAGGCCTGCGCCATGACAAGCACAGCCGCCGTCGCACCAGTTTTGCGCACCAACGTCAAACGATTTGGCCCCTCGGTCTTCAAGCCCCAACAAGCGCGACTCAAACGCGAACGGACATGGCATGAGAACATACCGGGCCGAGACACATACGGCCGGTTCAATCGCGAATCATCTCCTCACCACCACCTGAATGTATAGCGGCTACAGCCCAAGAATCACACCGCCCGCTGCAATTCTTTATGCAACGGGCGGCATGACAACCTGGTGGTGCGGCACCGGCCATGCCGGCGCTGTAGCGATATCAGTAACGGTAGGTTTCAGGCTTGAACGGGCCCTCGACCGTGACGCCGATGTACTTGGCCTGTTCGTCTGACAGCTTGGTGAGCTTTGCGCCAACCTTGGCCAGGTGCAGGGCGGCCACTTTCTCATCAAGATGCTTGGGCAGCACGTACACCGAATTCTTGTACTCGTCGCCCTTGGTCCACAGCTCGATCTGGGCAAGCGTCTGGTTGGCGAACGAAGCCGACATCACGAAGCTGGGGTGACCGGTGGCGTTGCCCAGGTTCACCAGGCGGCCTTCGGACAACAGGATCATACGTTTGCCATCCGGGAACTCGATCATGTCGACCTGCGGCTTGATGTTGTTCCACTTGAAGTTTTTCAGGCCGGAAACCTGGATCTCGTTATCGAAGTGGCCAATGTTGCAAACGATGGCCATGTCCTTGACGCGGCGCATGTGGTCAACCGTGAGAATGTCCTTGTTACCGGTTGCGGTCACAATGATGTCGGCCCGCTCGATATCATCGTCCAGCGTGACCACCTCGAAACCGTCCATCGCTGCCTGCAGCGCGCAGATTGGGTCGATCTCGGTGACCAGCACGCGCGCACCGGAACCGGCGAGAGACTGGGCAGAACCCTTGCCCACGTCGCCATAACCACACACGATGGCAACCTTGCCCGCCATCATCACGTCGGTTCCGCGGCGGATGGCATCCACCAGCGATTCACGGCAGCCATACTTGTTGTCGAACTTCGACTTGGTCACGCTGTCGTTGACGTTGATTGCCGGGAACGGAAGTTCGCCCTTCTTCTCCAATTCATACAGGCGATGGACGCCAGTGGTGGTTTCTTCCGAGACGCCCTTGATGGCAGCGCGAGTACGCGAGAAGAAACCGGGGTCGCGCTCAAGGCGCTTCCTGATGGTGGCGAAGAACACTTCTTCCTCCTCGTTGCCCGGGTTGTCGAGCACCGAAATGTCCTTCTCGGCCTTGGCACCGACCAGGATGTACATGGTGGCGTCACCGCCATCGTCGAGGATCATGTTGGCGGTTTCGCCGTTGGGCCAGTCGAAGATCTTGTCGGCAAAGTCCCAGTATTCTTCCAGCGTTTCGCCCTTGTGTGCAAACACCGGGATACCTGCAGCGGCAATGGCTGCCGCGGCGTGATCCTGCGTGGAGAAGATGTTGCACGAGGCCCAGCGGACTTCGGCGCCAAGTGCCACCAGCGTTTCGATCAGGACAGCTGTCTGAATGGTCATGTGCAGCGAGCCTGCAATGCGCGCACCCTTAAGCGGCTGGGCGTTGCCGTATTCCTCGCGCACGGCCATCAGGCCCGGCATTTCCATCTCGGCAATGGTGATTTCCTTGCGGCCAAAGTCGGCCAGCGAGATATCGGCGACGGCGTAATCGGTAAATTCTGTCATGGCGGAAGAAGCGTCCTGAGCGCTGATTTGCGAAAATGGTCCTGATCTGCCGCGCTCTATAGCAGTCACCGGCAGCAGGCGCAATCAGGATATAAACGAATCTTTATGTGTTGGAGTCGTCTTCCCGGTCTTCACCAAACCGGTCTTCCACCAGCGCCACGATTGCTTCCATTGCTGCGGCCTCGTCCGGCCCGTCTGCGCTCACCGTTATGGTCGAGCCTTTGGCGGCTACCAGCATCATGAGACCGAGAATCGAGGTACCGGGCACCGTCTGGCCATCGTGCGAAACTGTTACGCTGGCCTCAAAAGCTTCGACGCATTTGACGAACTTGGCAGATGCACGCGCATGCAACCCACGGCGATTGGTGATATCGAGATCTCGCGAAACACTCATTTGTCGAGCAGGCCGCCGGCACGATTGATATACTTGCGCCCTGCGTTCTGGCCCTCTTCGGCAGCCTGCCTGAGCGGCAGCGTGGCGCGCACGCTGGCAAGCTTGATCAACATGGGCAGGTTTGCGCCGGCCAGCACCTCGATATCGCCATCGTCCATGGCGGATATGGCGAGGTTGGACGGCGTGCCGCCAAACATGTCCGTGACCACGATCACGCCCGACCCCGAGTCCACCTTCTTGATTGAAGCGAGAATCTGTTCGCGGCGCTTGTCGCCGTCATCATCAGGTTCGATCCCGATGATCTCCGCCTGGGTTTGCGGCCCAACCACGTGCACCAGCGCATTGAAGAGCTCTTCAGCCAGTTTGCCGTGTGAGACCAGTACCAATCCGATCATTCGATTTGCCTGCAGCTGGTTGCCAATGGCACCGTTTCCACCTCTGCCGGCCGCTGCCAGCGCGCGATACCTTAGCGTTTCACATCGTGTCCGCAAGGGCTTGCTTGCCAACTCAATCGACCAGTTGCAGCTGTCCCCAATGAAGCTGGGCCAGAACCCGGATGCGGCTGGCCGCAGCAGGTGCAGCCAGGTCGGCCTGGAAGACAGGCACCTGTTGGCCGAGCACGTTGGTGGCTGCGGCTTGCGGCAATCGCTCCTGCTGTCCGGCAGGCTGGTGTTCCACAACGAATGCCAATCTGGCGGGCGGGCAGACTTCGCGCAGCTGCACAATGCCCATGCCCCTTACCTCCAGCAACCCGGCCAGGGTATCTGGCGCTGACATGACTATGTCCGGCCCGGTCCGTATCAGCGATACCTGATCATCGCTGACCAGCCTGGTTATGAGCGGGCCATTGGCGCAAAGCCCCAACCCGGGCTGATCAACAAGGGCAAGAGCAAGCGAAGACTTTCCGCTGCCGGGAGGACCGGTCAGCAACACCCCGGCAATGTCCTGTCCGCAGCGAAGTTCAACCGCCGTGGCATGAACCAGCACCCCCGGGTGTTTGCCACTCATG
>JAWVYF010000245.1:0-4296 GCA_033722845.1 Anderseniella sp.
CTAAAGCTCAATCCGGAAAGTGGGGACCGGTTTCCGGACAAATTGAGCGAGTAACGAAAAGCTCAATCCGGAAAGTGTGGACCGGTTTCCGGACAAATTGAGCGCCAATCAGACAGCGTCCCGTATCAGCGGCATGGTGGAGCAGTGAATCCCTCCACCGTTCAGCTGCACCAGATCGAAGTCGACCGGGATCACCTCCACGCCCTTCTTCTGCAAAAGGTCCAGCGTGCGGTTGCTCGCGCCATTGCCCATCATGTAGCGGCCCGGCGCGATGGCGAGGCCATTGATGATCCACGTGTTGTCCTGCGGTGTGATCTCAACCGTATCGACGCCAAGTTCGCGCAGCTTCTCCAGAAACCAGTAGGGAAGCTGCGTCGCGTCCACCAGCGCCAGGTCCTTGTCCACCATCACGAATGAACCGTCGATGTGGATGGTGTAGCCATTGAGATCGACCACCAGCAGCTCCACGCCCTGCCGTTTCAGCACATCGTCAAGCTGCTCGATGGCTTCGTTGTTGATGCGGATGGACCGGCCGACCACGGCGGTCTGCGCGTTGATCCAGGCGAATGAACCACCTTCCAGCATGCCGGTTGAGTGGATGGTCCGCAGGATCGGCACACCGAGCTTGGCGAGCGTGCGCGTCACCACCATTTCCTCGCCCTGGCGGATGCGCGGCGCCATGCGGCACACCACGGCGCCACCCTTCACCATCAGCGCCGAGTCGCGGGTGTAGCAGGCCTTCAGCATTCCGTCGGTCTGGCCTTGCCCGTCGAGATAGTGGACCTCGATGCCTTCACGCTTGAAGATGTCGACCATGTTGTCGTGCTGGGCACGAAGCTTGTCCATGTCCGGCACGGTATCCGACTGCCAATACCAGCCTTTATCCAGGTCGCCGTAGGAGCCGATTTCCTCGATCCGCTTGGCCTTGTCCACCATGTCCAGTTCAGGGCCGGGGCGATGCACCAGGATCGAGCGGATGCGGCCCACGTCATTGTCCACGCCCCAGGCCTGACCCCAGTCTTTCTGCAGGCGCGAGGCATTCTCGAATGCGGGCTCGGGGCTTGAGCCAAACATCTGGATGGTCTTCTGATACACGTGTTCTGCAAGTCCGCCGCTCATGGTGGCAATACTCCTACTGGTCCAGCACCTGGAAGTGCGCTTCAACCGGCTTTTGCGAGTTGATCGCGAGGATATCCTGCGGGCAGCACGACATGACCGCAATCACGTCCATTTCGGCGCGCAGCACCACATAGTCGCCCTTCTTTGACAGGGCAGGGTCGAACGACAGCGTGCCGTCCTCTTGCCACGGGATGTTCATGAACAGGTTGATGGAGGCCGGCGTGTACGGCACGTACAGGCCCAGTTCGGCCAGCGCGCCGTGCATGTTGTCCTTGCAGTTGTCGTGATACTCGGTGCACCCCAGCAAACCGTAGCGTTCGTTGTCACACGGCGCCATCAGCGTGTCGTGCCGGCCCGGTGAGGTGTCCTCGGTGAGGGTCATCAAGGGGCGCCGGCGGTTTGAATAGAGTGCGTCACCGGTCTTGGGAAAAAGCCGTGTCCAGGTCGCGCGGCACTGGTCCATGCCGGTGTATTCCGTCAGATGCCCATCGACGAACGCCCAGAAGTCGACGACCTGGGTGCCGTGCGTGTTGATGATCTTGATGGACTGGCCCTTCTTCACCCGCACTGCCTTGCCACGGCGGGCGGGAACTGTCTGCAAATCGCTCATCTGCTGCCTTCCTGAAAATAACGTTTCGCGAGGAAGATTAGCAGCTTGTGCGGCCTTGTCACCAAGCCATGCTTCCATCCCCGCAAAAACACTGTTAGAAGGCGCTCCATCCATGAATTCAGCCAATGATTTGATCCGATGAGCGACACCAAGACGGAACGCGACTATTCCAAAACGCTGTTCCTGCCCAAGACCGATTTTCCCATGCGCGCCGGCCTGCCCAAGAAGGAGCCGGAGATCCTCGAAAAGTGGGAGAAGATGGACCTGTACAAGACCCTTCGCGAACAGTCGAAGGGCCGCCCGAAGTACGTGCTGCACGATGGCCCGCCCTATGCGAACGGCAACATCCATATTGGTCACGCGCTCAACAAGATCCTGAAAGACCTGATCACCCGTTCGTTCCAGATGCGCGGGTACGACTCCAACTACGTGCCGGGCTGGGACTGTCACGGTCTTCCCATTGAATGGAAGATCGAGGAGCAGTATCGCGCCAAGGGCAAGGACAAGGACGAGGTGCCGGTCAACGAATTCCGCGAGGAATGCCGCCAGTTCGCCAAGCACTGGATCGGCGTGCAGACCGAAGAGTTCAAGCGCCTTGGCGTGGTGGGCGACTTCGTTACGCCGTACCTGACCATGAGTTTCGATGCCGAAGCCCGCATTGCAGAAGAGCTGATGAAGTTCGCCATGTCCGGCCAGCTTTACCGGGGCTCCAAGCCGGTGATGTGGTCAGTGGTCGAGCGTACGGCCCTGGCCGAGGCGGAAGTCGAGTATCACGACTACCAGTCGGACACGGTGTGGGTGAAGTTCCCGGTTGTCGATGGTGCGGATGCGCTGAAAGACGCGTGTGTTGTCATCTGGACCACGACCCCCTGGACCATGCCCGGCAACCGCGCCATCAGCTATTCCAACCGCATCAGCTATGGCCTTTATGAAGTCACCGCAGCCGAGAACGATTTCGGACCGCGTCCCGGTGAAAGGCTGATCTTCGCCGATAATCTGGCAGAAGAGTCATTTGCCAAGGCCAAGCTGCAATACAACCGTCTGGCCGATGTGACTGCTGCCGAACTTGCCTCCATGACCTGCGCCCACCCGCTGCGCGGCAAGGGGTACGACTTCGATGTGCCGCTGCTCGACGGTGATCACGTCACCGACGATGCCGGTACCGGCTTCGTGCACACCGCCCCAGGCCATGGCCGTGAGGACTTTGACATCTGGATGGACAGCGCCAAGCAGCTCACCGAGCGCGGCATTGACACCACAATCCCGTTCACCGTCGGTGCCGATGGCCGCTTTACGTCTGATGCGCCAGGCTTCGAAGGCGAGCAGGTCATCACCGACAAGGGCGAGAAGGGCAAGGCCAACGAAGCGGTCATCAAGGCGCTGATCGAGGCCGACATGCTGTTCGCGCGCGGCCGGCTCAAGCACACCTATCCGCACTCCTGGCGTTCCAAGAAGCCGGTCATCTTCCGCAACACGCCGCAATGGTTTGTCTACATGGACCGCCCTATCGACGGTCTCAACGGCAGCTTGCGCGAGGTGGCCATCAAGGCGATCGACGAAACGCGCTTCGTGCCGAAAGCTGGCCAGAATCGCCTGCGTGGCATGATCGAGGACCGGCCCGACTGGGTGCTGTCCCGGCAGCGCGCGTGGGGCGTGCCCATCGCCGTGTTCGTCAACGACAAGGGCGAAGTGCTCAAGGACGAGGCCGTCAACAAGCGCATCTTCGACGCCTTCATGGAAGAAGGTGCCGATGCCTGGTTTGCCGACGGCGCGGCGCAGCGCTTCCTTGGCTCGGACTACTCAACCGATGACTGGACGCAAGTGCGTGATATTCTCGATGTGTGGTTCGATTCAGGCTCCACCCACGCCTTCTGCCTCGAACAGCGCGAAGATCTGAAGTGGCCCGCCGACCTCTACCTCGAAGGCTCCGACCAGCATCGCGGCTGGTTCCACTCCTCGCTGCTGGAAAGCTGCGGCACCCGTGGCCGCGCGCCCTATGACGCGGTGCTCACCCACGGCTTCACCATGGACGAGCAGGGCCGCAAGATGTCCAAGTCGCTCGGAAACGTGACCGTGCCGCAGGACGTCATCAAGCAGTATGGTGCCGATATTCTGCGTCTTTGGGTGGCCAGCTGCGACTATGCCGAGGACCAGCGCATCGGCCCGGAAATCCTCAAATCCAACGTCGATGCATACCGCAAGCTGCGCAACACCATCCGCTGGATGCTGGGTTCGCTGGCGCACTTCAAGCCGGCAGATGCCGTCGACGACAAGGACATGCCCGAGCTTGATCGGCTGATGCTGTCCCATCTTGCCCGCCTCGATGGCGTAGTGCGCAGGTCTTATGACGAGTTCGACTTCCGCCGCATCTACTCTGCGCTGGGCAACTTCATGAACATCGAGCTCTCGTCGTTCTATTTCGACGTGCGCAAGGATGCGCTCTACTGCGACGCGCCCTCCAGCCTTCGCCGCCGTGCTGCGCTTACGGTCATCGACCGCATCTTCAACTGTGTGGTCACCTGGCTTGCACCGATCCTGTCGTTCACCTGCGACGAAGCCTGGATGGA
>JAWVYF010000246.1:0-4260 GCA_033722845.1 Anderseniella sp.
GCGCAACTGCATGGGTTGCGGAATGTCCTCCGCGTCGTAAATGGTAACGAGCTCTCCGCGGGCAAACATCAAGGCCAGGTTGAGTGCGCGAGGCTTGGTCTGGGGCAGGCCGGGAGACACCGTAATCAGGTCGAAGCCGGATTTTGCCGCAAGGCTGCGAGCCAGCCTTGCCGTTTCGTGGTCATGCGCTTCGACTATGATTTTCACGTCGAGCTTGTCTGGCGGATAGTTGAGCGCCTTGAGCGCGCCCATGATTTGCGGCACCACGTTGGCCTCGCCGAACAACGGAACAAGTACCGTATAGATGGGCAGTTGTGCATCGCTCAGTTTCGGCTCGTTCAGCACGTTCTGCACGTTGTGCCCGGGGCCTGACAGGCTTGCCAGCCGGATCAGGCTGACGGCCAGAAACAGCACGGCAAACCCGGTCATCACCGTGAACTTCAAAATGTCAGGCGAGGTAATCCCCAACGCAATCGCGCCGCCGAGCAGCAGCACGGCCATCATCATTTGCCCGCTGCTCAACAGGCCTCGCGCCGACATGTGCGGTTGCCGCTCAGCCAGCAGGTTGGCTGCCAGCCGGGTAAGCTGCGGGCCATCCTGGGCCAGCACCGCGTCGATGACGTCCTGACGGCGGGCCAGGGCGGTTACGCCATGTCCGCTCTGCTGGCACAGCAGGCAGCTGCGGGTATCCGTTGCCAGGCCCCCACGATTGCCCGGCTTGAAGTTGTGCGTGCACCAGCCTTCGCGAAGCAGGGTCATGACCTGTGGACTGGCAAGCGAAGCAACCAGCCCGGCAATCTGGTCACGCCCCAGCAACGCCGGGGTGGCCCCACCGGTACTCGCGCCCTCATCGGGCGCCCTGGTTCGCCAACCCTGCAACACGAAGGCTTCCCCCGGGTGCAACACACAATCTTTACGCATAGTCAAACACGTAAAGGTTGCGCGAACAAGCAGAATTCGCAAAACCCCGCCGTGTACGGATCGGGTGACACTTGCCTTCGGCCTGCGCACGGGTCATTTAGTCGGCAGATGTTCTAATTGGTCACAGACACTGAAGCGATGATGCTCAAGCACCTTTGCCGGCCCGGACTGGTTGTTGCCTCACTGTTGGTTGCCGGCCTGCCCTGGCAGGTGGCACATGCCACTGGTGAGCAGGTGCCCCAGTTCCGGCAGGTCAGCAAGGCAGATGTTTCGGCGTCGCTACGCAAGGTCCGGCGTATCCGGTTTGCCATTACCGGCGATCAGCCACCGTTTGTGTATCGCAATGAAGCTGGTGAACTGACGGGCTTCATCCCGTTGCTGCTCGGCGGGGTATGCACCGAGCTCAAGACCAGGTGCGAGTTTCTCACCCGTTCGGGCGATGCAATGACGGAAGCGCTGGATGCAAACGAAGTAGACGCCGTGGTGAGTTTCGCTTCGCCGGACGCTAAAACCGCTGCCACCTATGGTTTCACGCGGCCCTTCCTGCGCTCCTTCAGCCGCTTTGCGACGCGCCGGGGCAGCCCGATCGAGGACACCTCGCGGCGTACCCTGGCCGGCAAGCGTCTCGGCGTGCGTGCCAATACGCGCCAGGCCCAGTTTCTGGCACGGCACTATCCGCGCTCTGCACTGGTTGAGTTCGCTACTCAGGCAGAACTCTATGATGCGCTGCGGCTGGCGCGCGTCGATGCCATCTTTGAAGATTCCTTCCGCCTGATGTTCTGGCTGCAGGGCAGAAACTCGCAAGACTGCTGTCAGTTTCTCGGCCGCGGATACGGTGTCGGCACCGGCATTTCGCAAGCCCTGAGCCTGATTACGCGAAAGCAGGATGGCGATTTGCGCAAGGTGCTGGACTATGGCCTCGACCGGCTGCAGACCTCCGGCCAGTTCGCCAGGGTCTACGGGCGTTTCTTTCCCTCATCGCCCTATTGAGAGAGGGCCTTGCAGCATGAACGACACGCAACTGTTGCATGACGGACCACCGGACGGACCCGTACTGCTGCTGGCACATGGTGCCGGCGCGCCGATGGACTCGCGCTTCATGGACACCGTGGCGGGCATGGTGGCGGCCCACGGCATCCACGTCGTGCGGTTCGAGTTTGCCTACATGGCGTCGCGCCGCACCGGTGGGGGCAAGAAGCCGCCATCGCGCATGCCGGCATTGCTGGACGAGTTGCGCTCGGTGCTGGCGCTGTTGCCGCCCGGACCTGTGTTCATCGGCGGCAAGTCGATGGGCGGGCGCGCGGCATCCATGCTGGCGGCACAAGCCGATGCCCCGGACCATATTGCCGGGGTCGTTTGCCTTGGCTATCCGTTTCATCCGCCCGGCAAACCGGACAAGATGCGCACCGCCCACCTGCCGGACATCGACTGTCCGGTGCTGATCGTGCAGGGCGAGCGCGACAGTTTTGGTACCCGCGATGAGGTGGCCGGCTGGCAGATACCTTCACAGATCAGTTTCCACTGGGCGCCCCACGGCAACCATGACCTGGCACCGCCGAAACGCTCCGGCCTGAGTGATGAGGACAACTGGTCTGAAGCCGCACGTGCCATAGCCCGGTTCATCGACGCGCATGGTGCGGGTGCAAACTGAGGCAAACAAAAAGCGGGACGCAGGATCCGGGGGTACAAATTCCTGCGTCCCGTATTGGTTGCATCAGTCCCCACTGCGATACAGCGCATGCACCTCTGCCACCAATCTGGTGTTTTTGTTGTTGCGGGCCTTCGCCGGCCCGTCCTTGTTGTTGACGATGAACATAGTGGCCGGCGGGTGATGCAGATGTGCTGAACTGCACATTGCAGGAATTTCCGCGCGGCGCTGACAGTTGTGGTTGAAAAAGCTGTCTTTAAGGAACATCATTCCGCACGTGGATGAGTTGAGAGACATTCCGTTGTTTGCAGGCCTGTCGGACGGAGACGTGCGGCGGCTGTCGGTGCATTGCGTCTGGCGCACGGTTGCCGAGAACGAGTTGATTATCGACTACGAAGATGAGACCGCGCAGGTCTTGTTCGTGGTGGACGGGCGCGTCCGGGTGCTGTTGCGCACCGCTGCGGGCCGCGAGGTGATCCTCGACGACATGACCGCCGGTCAGTATTTCGGCGAGATGGCCGCCATCGATGGCCAGCCCCGCTCGGCCAATGTCACCGCGCTGGAAAAGACCCGCATCTGCGCCATGCCGGATGCCATTTTCCGTGATGCCTGCTGTTCCATCCCGGTGGTCAACCTGTCCGTGCTGAAGATGCTCGCCGGCCGTGTCCGCACCCTCAACCAGCGCCTCAGCGAATATGCCTTCCTGACCGCCAAGCAGCGCCTGTGCGCCGAACTGCTGCGCCTGTCGCGTCCGCGCATGGGCAAGGAAGGCCAGCGTATCGTCTCGCCGCCACCGTTGCAGCGCGAACTGGCCGACCGTATCTCCACGCAGCGCGAGGTGGTCACCCGCGAGCTTGCCTCGCTGGCCCGCAAGGGCATCATCGAAAAGACCCGTGGCGGGCTTGTGCTGCTCGAGCCGGACCGGCTGCACGGCCTGATTGCCGAAGCCCAGAACAAGTAGTCCAAAAAGACGAGCCCGCGTCAGTTCAGGTCGCGGTCGATGTCTTCGGCAAAGTCGCGCTCGAACACCAGTTCATCGTTGAGGTAAGCCTCGATGCGCGCAGTCAGGTGAAACTGCGTTTGCGTCGCGCGCATGGCCGAATACGTTTCCGTGCGCACATGAACGTCATCGCGGATCATTTCTTCTGTCCAGTGGGTCGACATCCGTGCTGACAGGGGGTCGTCTGGCCGGATCGCGTGGGTCTCCCGGCCCACCCCGCCGCTGACCAGCCCATGGTTGGTCTCCCTGTACAGCCCGAAGTCATCGACGATCTCGATGATCACCTCGCCTGTCGCGGGGTCTTCTGTCTGCTCGCGCTTGTGAAATGGTGCGCGCACTTCTTCCAGAACGACAGGTGGCGCACTGACCGGTTCTTCAAAGACCGGCTCGCGTTCATCCGGCAGGCGCGGCCTCAGCGGCACCGTCAGCCACGATCGCGCAGTGTGGACGCAAAGCTCCACCGGCTCCGGTGCCGGCCACATCATTGGCCAGTAGCTGGTCGAAATGGAAAGTCTGAGCCTGTGGCCCTCCGGCAGGTGCCAGGCAATGTCATCCAGCTTGATCCGCGCAAAATACCGCTCGCCCGGGTCCAGCGCCTCCGGGTGCTCGTGGCTGACGATATGTGTCAGGTTCTGCAGCGCATAGCTGATCCGTGTCACCGAACCGTCAGGCCGCACATCATTCAGGCGCA
>JAWVYF010000247.1:0-4245 GCA_033722845.1 Anderseniella sp.
GCAGCAGCCATCGGGGTATTGTCGCGGTTTCTTTTGCAGCAGTATCTGAACTCGCGGCTGTACCTAGGCACCGCGAGAGCGCGGCCCAAACCGCCTACCGGCGAGTGAGCCTTGCTGCATCATGGCCCACCGCCTTCAATCAACACAGCTGGCACTTGATCTGCCACATCGTGCCGCCACGGGGCGCGAGGACTTTCTGGTATCGCCAGCCAATGAGGCCGCGGTTGCCGCCGTGGACCGCTGGCCTGACTGGCCGTCGCCGGTACTTGTGCTGGTCGGGCCGCCGGGATCGGGCAAGACCCACCTGGCAGATGTCTGGCGGACCCGGTCATCGGCTGCGCTAACCAGGGCCGCCGGCCTTGATCGCGAGCAGTTGCCATTGCTCATGCGCAGCGGTGCGGTCGTCGTTGAGGACGCTCCGGGAGATGCGCTGGACGAAGTCGCCCTGTTTCATCTCATCAACATGGCGCGTGAGAGCAAGGGGGCAGTGCTGATTACGTCTCAACGTTTTCCGGCCCAGTGGAACATTGCCCTGCCGGACCTGCGCTCGCGGCTCAAGGCGGCCCAGGTGGCGCAGCTGGGCGATCCGGATGATGCCCTGTTGCGCGGCGTGCTGGTCAAGCTGTTTGCCGACCGCCAGCTGAATGTCGGCGAGACGGTTATCTCCTACATGATCATGCGTATGGAACGCTCGCTCGACACCGCGCGTCAGCTGGTTGCGGCAATAGATGCGCGCGCGCTGGCGGAGAAGGCTGAAATCACGCGGGGCTTTGTGGCCAGGGTCATGCAGGACGAGTTCGAGCCCGGCCTGTTTGATGAAGATTAGGCAATTGTGCCTGCTCTGCATTCAGCCACTGTCATGCATGTGTTATGTTTTGCATGAAAAACCGCATATATCCGGTAAGCCGGTCAAAAGGCTGAAGTTGAATGAACATCGAAAATACCGTTGATGCCGATCTCGCCCGGGCCATGTCGGAGGCTGCCACCGAGCTGGATACTGATGCCCTGCGCGCATCGCCCAAGCGTTTCTTCAACCGGGAACTGAGCTGGCTCGGCTTCAACTACCGGGTTCTCATGGAAGCCCGCAACACCAATCACCCGCTGTTCGAGCGGCTGCGCTTCCTGTCGATTTCCGGCAACAACCTCGATGAGTTTTTCATGGTCCGGGTGGCCGGGCTTGCCGCGCAGATCCGCGAAAACGTGACGGAGGTCTCGCAGGATGGTTTGACGCCGGCTGAACAGCTTGAAAGCGTCCGCAAGGCTGCCGCTGACTTGATGGGCGAACAGGACAAGCGCTGGCTGGCGCTTCTGGAAGAGCTCAAGGAAAACGGCGTCGAACTGGTCTCAGCATCCGAGTTGACCGGCAAGGATCGCGACTGGCTTGACGAGCGCTTCCACGAACAGGTGCTGCTGGTCCTGACGCCGATGGCAATCGATCCGGCGCATCCGTTTCCGTTCATGCCCAACCGGGGGCTTGGCATCGCGCTTCAGCTGTCACGCAAGTCTGACGGCGAGCGGATGAACGCCCTCGTGCAGGTGCCGCAGCAGATTGAGCGCTTCACCCGGCTGCCCGACGACGGCAATGCAGATGGCAAGGCCGTTGCCCGCTTCATCAAGATCGAGGACATGATCGTCCACTTCGCGCCCCGTCTTTTCCCCGGCTACAAGCTGGAGGGCAGGGGCGTGTTCCGTGTTCTGCGCGACAGTGATATCGAGATCGAGGAAGAGGCCGAAGACCTGGTGCGCTATTTCGAGCGTGCGCTGAAGCGCCGCCGGCGCGGCTCGGTTGTCAGGCTCGAAGTCGATGGCGAGTGCCCGCAAGAGCTTCGCCAGTTCATGGCCCAGGAACTGGGTGCCGACGATGCGGGCGTGGTGCGCTGCGATGGCGTGGTCGGGTATGCCGACACATCGCAACTTATTCTGGACGAGCGCCCCGAGCTGAAGTTCCCGCCCTACAACCCGCGCTTTCCCGAGCGCATCCGCGACCACGGCGGAGACTGCTTCGCCGCGATCCGCCAGAAGGACATCATCGTTCATCATCCCTACGAGTCGTTCGACGTGGTGGTGCAGTTCGTGCGCCAGGCGGCAAAGGACCCGGATGTGGTCGCCATCAAGCAGACGCTCTATCGCACGTCCAACCAGAGCCCCATTGTCGAAGCGTTGATCATGGCCGCGGAAGCCGGCAAATCGGTCATGGCGGTGGTCGAACTCAAGGCCCGGTTTGACGAGGAAAAGAACATCCAGTGGGCCCGCAACCTTGAGCGAGCCGGTGTGCAGGTCGTATTCGGCTTCGTCGAGCTGAAAACCCATGCCAAGACTTCGATGGTGGTGCGCCGTGAGGGCGGTAACCTCAGAACCTACGTGCACTATGGCACCGGCAACTACCACCCGATTACCGCACGCATTTATACCGACCTGTCGTTCTTCACCTGCGATCCCGCACTTTGCCGGGATGCGGCGAGGCTGTTCAACTACGTCTCCAGCTACGCAGAGCCAACCGAACTGGAGCGCATTGCACTGTCACCGCTCAACTTGTCGAAGCGGCTCATCATGCACATTCGCGAAGAGGCCGAACATGCGCAGGCCGGCCGGCCGGCGGCGATCTGGGGCAAGTTGAATTCGCTGGTCGATCCCGAAATCATCGACGCGCTGTATGATGCAAGTTCTGCCGGCGTACAGATTGATCTGGTTATTCGCGGTATCTGCTGTCTGCGTCCCGGTGTGCCGGGTCTATCAGAGAACATTCGCGTCAAGTCGATCATCGGCCGGTTCCTGGAGCATTCGCGCATCGTCTGCTTCGGCAATGGCGAGGGGCTGCCCAGCAAGAAGGCCCGTATCTATATCTCGTCTGCCGACTGGATGCCGCGCAACCTGCACCGCCGCGTGGAGACGCTGGTGCCAGTCGATACCCCAACCGTTCACCAGCAGGTGCTGGACCAGATCATGGTCGCCAACCTGAGGGATAACCAGCAAAGCTGGATGCTGATGCCAGATGGCTCGTCACAGCGTGTTTCTCCGGGCCCGGACGAGGATGCATTCAACGCTCACGACTACTTTATGAACAACCCATCGCTTTCGGGCCGAGGAAGTTCTTTGAAAGACAGCCTTCCTCCTGCTATTTCAGGACGACGCAAATCAGCCGGCAAGAGCTGAAGCCTCTGACTGGCGCGAACGACGAAGGCAGTTTCGAGTGAATCCGTCCACAAAACTGGACAAGATCGAGGGCGCGCCCCCTGTAGCGGTTGTGGACATCGGATCCAACTCGGTCCGTCTTGTGGTGTATGACGGATTGCGCCGTGCACCTTCGCCCATGTTCAACGAAAAGGTTCTGTGCGGGCTCGGCCGTGGTGTTGCCGAGACGGGTGCTCTTGATGAAAAAGCCGCCGCTCGCGCACTGCTGGCCCTGACAAGGTTCAGGGCACTGATCAGCCAGATGAAGGTGGAAGAGGTGTTTGCCTTTGCCACTGCAGCTGCCCGCGAGGCCAGCAATGGCAAGGATTTTGTTGCCGCTGCCAAAAAGATCCTGAAGACCGACATCTCGGTTTTCACCGGCAGGCAGGAGGCGATGTATGCCGCGCGTGGCGTACTGTCAGCCTGGCCCGAAGCCGACGGCATTGTCGGCGACCTTGGCGGCGGTAGCCTTGAGTTCGTCGATGTGCGTGCCGGCAAGCTGCGCGATGGCATAACGCTGCCGCTGGGCCCGCTGCGCATTCTCGGCGAAGTCGATGCCTCCGACCCTGAAGCTGTGCGCGCCTATATTGATGGCCAGCTTGACCGGGCAAAATTGCTGGACAATCTTGCGGGCAGGACACTTTACGGTGTTGGCGGTGCCTGGCGTAACCTGGCGAGGCTGCACATGGCGCAGACCCGCTATCCACTGCACGTTATTCAGGGGTACACGCTGGACCGGTCAACGGCGCTGTCGCTGGCCGACTTCGTCTCCCAGCTGCAACCCGATACCCTGAAAGGCATTGATGCGGTCTCGCGCAGCCGATCAGATACCTTGCCGCTGGCGGCTCTGGTGCTGGAGCGCATCCTCGCCCGCACTGATCCCAGGTACTTTACGGCCTCCATTTTCGGGGTTCGTGAAGGTGTGCTGTTCAGCCAGTTGAAGAAGCGGGTGCGTGACTCCGATCCGCTGCTGAATGCCTGCTGGGACTTTGCCAAGCGCTATGCCCGCTCGCCGAACCACGAACTGGAGCTGTGCAAGTGGACGGACGGGCTGTTCAATCACGGCCGCCAGGC
>JAWVYF010000248.1:0-4224 GCA_033722845.1 Anderseniella sp.
CCTCGGCGGTGCACAGAAGCTGATCGACAAGGGCGTCAAGGTTCACCGGTTGGTGGATTACGAGGGCGAGTAAGGCTTGCTCCGGAAATAGCGGGAACCGGTTTTCCGCCCGGAAGCGAGCGCCAGGAGAAAGCAAACGAATGAAGGTCAACGGCACCCACTACCGCTCAATCTGGCTGAATGAAGACGGCTGGCGGGTCGACATCATCGACCAGACGCGGTTGCCGCACGAGTTCGAGATCGTCACGCTGGAAACAGTCGAAGACGCCGCCCGCGCCATCGAGGTCATGCAGGTGCGCGGAGCCCCGCTGATCGGCGCAACCGCCGCCTACGGCATCTGCCTGGCCCTGCGCGAGGATGCTTCTGACGACGCGCTGGAGGCTGCCGACGCCCGCCTGAGGCGGACACGGCCCACGGCCATCAACCTGATGTGGGCGCTCGACGAAATGCTCAGCAGCGTTCGCAATCTGCCGCGCGAGAACCGGCTGGAGGCCGCTTATGCGCGCGCTGCGGAGATATGCGATCAGGACGTCGCCACCAACGAGGCCATCGGGCGGAACGGCCTGAAGATCATCGAAGAGATCGCCGCGAAGAAACCCGGCGAGACGGTCAACATCCTGACCCACTGCAATGCTGGCTGGATCGCCACGGTGGACTGGGGCACCGCCCTTGCGCCCATCTACATGGCGCACGACAAGGGAATTCCGGTGCATGTCTGGGCCGACGAGACCCGGCCGCGCAACCAGGGTGCTGCACTGACCGCGTGGGAGCTGGGTTCGCATGGCGTGCCCCACACCATCGTGGTGGACAATGCCGGCGGCCACCTGATGCAGCACGGCCAGGTTGACCTGTGCATTGTCGGCACCGACCGCACCGCCCGCAATGGCGATGTCTGCAACAAGATCGGCACCTACCTGAAGGCGCTCGCCGCACAGGACAATGCCGTACCGTTCTACGTGGCCCTGCCCCACTCCACCATCGACTGGACCGTGGCAGACGGTGTACGAGACATCCCCATCGAGGAACGATCCGGCGAAGAGGTCACCCATCTGACCGGTCGGGCCGAAGACGGCTCGATCGTAAAGGTGCAGGTGTCGGCTCCCGGCTCCGGCGCCGGCAACCCGGCCTTCGACGTGACGCCTGCCCGGCTCGTCACCGGACTGATTACAGAACGCGGCGTTGCGGAAGCATCTGAAACCGGCCTGCTGTCGCTCTACCCGGAGAAAGCCAATGGCTGATACCACCGCCGAAATGACCGCCCGCGAGGCGGTGATGAAGACAGCGCAAGCCATGAGCGCCAAGGGACTGTCGCCGCAGCGCTCGGGCAATGTATCGGTCAGGCTGGACGATGGCTCCGGCATCATCGTCACCCCCACCGGCATCGCATATGACGAGTACGCGCCAGCCGATATGGTGAAACTCGCAATGGACGGAACGCCATTACCCGGCGAGAAGAAACCGTCTTCCGAGGCACCCTTCCACCTTGCCATCTACAACGCCTTTGCGGACGCCAAGGCCATCGTGCATTGCCACTCCATGGCGGCAACCGCGCTGGCCTGTGCCCGCAAGGAGATTCCGGCGTTTCACTACATGGTCGCCGTGGCAGGCGGCAAAAAAATCCCTCTGGCAAGCTATGCCACCTTCGGTACTGATGAGCTGGCCGAGAGCGCTGTTACCGCCATGCAGGGTGGCTTCAAGGCCTGCCTTTTGTCCAACCACGGCCAGATCGCCTGGGCCGGCACCTTGGCCAAGGCCCTGGAACTGGCAGCAGAGGTGGAAACGCTGGCCCGCCAGTATATCGACTTCCTGCAAATCGGCGGCGGCCAGGTTCTTGATGACGCCGAAATGGAGCGCGTCATCGCCAAGTTCAAAGGCTACGGCAAGCAGGCCTGATCGACCGGGCCTCAGCCCCGCCCGATGAACGGCATGTTGGTGGCCATCACGGTCATGAACTGAACATTCGCGTCCAGTGGCAGCGACGCCATGTAGACCACGGCACTGGAGACGTTCGACACATCCATGACCGGCTCCGGTTTTACCGAGCCATCCGCCTGCGGCACGCCCTTCTTCATGGCGTCGGTCATGGCCGATGCCGCATTGCCGATGTCGATCTGCGAACAGGCAATGTTGAACGGCCGGCCATCCAGCGAGATCGACTTGGTCAACCCGGTTATTGCATGTTTCGACGCGGTATAGGCAGCAGAACCGGGCCGCGGCACATGCGCCGAGATTGAGCCATTGTTGATGATCCGCCCGCCCTGGGGCTGCTGGTCGCGCATCATGGCGAAGGCATGCTTGGCCACCAGAAACGCACCATCAAGGTTGACGCCGACCACGCTCCGCCAGTTTTCCCAGGACATGTCGCCGACTGTGTCCGCCTTGCCGAAGGAACCGGCATTGTTGAACACCATGTCAACACGGCCATGCACCTTGGCAATCTCGGCGAACAGCTTCTCCACCGCAGCCGGATCGGTCACATCGGCCGGCTCAACCAGCATGTTGCCTCCGGCCTCGCCCGCTTCGCTGACCGTTTCATGCAGCGCGCTTGCCCGCCGCCCGGTCAGCACCACGTCCCAGCCGTCTTCAGCCAGGGCAATGGCGCATGCCCGCCCGATGCCGGACCCGGCACCCGTGACCAGTGCAATCCGCTTGCTCATATCCGCTTTCCTTCCATCAAGTACCGGTGTTGCCGCGACAGGCGATCATCACTGTCGAGTCATAGGAGAACACCTTTTCTCCATGCTGGTTATGGCCCTGCGGCGTCAGTGTGATCAGGCCCCAGCCGGGACGCGACTTCATCGCCCGTGCGCCGGTTATGGTACCTGAAAACGTGATCGTATCGCCTGGGTAGACCGGCCGGGGCCACTGCAGGTTGGTGAAGCCCGGCGATGGACCCAGTGCCGGCAACGGCTCATCACGCGCCTCGGCTTCACCACGCAGCTTGAAGTGATAGGCTGCCAGGTGCTTCATGCAGGCTGCTGCCGTGTGCCAGCCGGATGCTGACAGGCGCTTGAAGTGGGTCTTCGCCGCCGCTTCATCATCAAGGTGGAACCCTTGCGGATCATACTGCCGGGCAAACGCGAGCACCGCGTCACGGGTGAAGTGATGATCCCCGTAAACGGCGTGCTGACCAGCCTTGAAGTCTTCCAGCCAGATCGACGTGTATCCGCTCATGATGCAGATGCCTCCGCCGCTGCCACGTTGCGTACCCTGAACAGGTTCACCCCGGTCATCTCGGTTTTTACCGTGCCGTGCTGGTCAACCGCTTCCCACTTCATGGTGATGATGCCCATCTCGGGCCGGGAGCGGGAGATGCGCTTTTCAAGCACCGTGTAGCGAAGCGTAAGCTCGTCGTCGGCGTAGACCGGCTTCATCCACTTAACTTGTTCAATGCCAAAAGAGCCCATCCCGGCTGCCTTCCCGGCATAGGCCTCGATCATCATCCGGTTCATGATGGCGCAAACCTGCCAGCCGGACGCGCACAGCCCGCCGAGCACGGAGTTTTTTGCCAGTTCCTCGTCCAGATGAAACGGTTGCGGATCCCACTCGCGTGCATAGTCGCGAACAAGCTCCGCGCTCATGGCAAACGGGCCGTGGGTATTCACGTCGCCGACGTGAAAGTCTTCGTAATGTAGCAAGTCCCCTGTCATGGCTTCAGGTTTTCAGCCACTGCAACGAAACGGTCAAGGGCACAATCTTGCATGGGCTCCTGGGCACACACGCATATCGCGCAGGATTGAGGCGTCAAACAATCGTCACGTTGAGGAATCATTTACACTGCCGCCCGACTATGCAACCCGGCCGCGAAATGCCAGCAACCACGGAGAACCAGCCATGATCAGAACCTTCACCGCGCTAGCTGTGGTCGCTGCATGCGGCGCCTTTGCCCAACCCGCCCTCGCCGACACGAGAACCGGCTGCCACAAGATCAAGATCAATGGCGTAGAGAAAGAGTTCTGCCCCGGCTAGAAATGCGTAAACAATGGCGCAGGCAGGACTGCCACCTCGCGTAGCCTGCAGGGTGGCTATGGTGCCACCGGTCCCATCGTGGTTGGCGCACAAGCACAAATGGATGTCACCGCTGACCAGGTGTCGGTCAACGTCAGGTTCTCCGAGAACGCCAACGACATGGCAGCCGTTATCGAGGCCTTGAAGGAAAAGCGCGAGCAGATCCGCAAAGTGGCGGAAGACGCTGGATTGAAAGTGACGGAAACCCAGATCACC
>JAWVYF010000249.1:0-4205 GCA_033722845.1 Anderseniella sp.
ACTCCGAAGACAGGAACGCGCGCTGTCTCTTCCTCCGAAGCAGGTGAGAAGGACTATAGTCCATAGTAGGATAAAAGTCAATATGCTGGTTGCAGTTTTCAGGTGCCCTCCAGGTGGCGGTTCGCCATCGCAAGATCGAAAGACATGCCATCCTTGGAATCCCCGGCTAAACAGGGATAGTGTTCCGCAAACGGAGGTTGAACGTGGAACGCAAGCTCGCAGCCATTCTTGCCGCTGACGTGGTGGGGTATTCGAGCCTGATGGCGAAGGATGAAGCAGGCACAATGTCTGCTTTGAGGGCTCACCGGGCCGACGTGTTCGACCCGGCGGTGACGGACCACGGCGGGCGCATCGTCAAGCTGATGGGTGACGGGGCGCTTGTCGAATTCTCCTCCGCGGTCAATGCCGTCCAGGCCGCTGTCGCCATCCAGTCGGCGCTGCGCGAAGCGTCCTCACCGATCAGGCTGAGGATAGGGATCAACCTCGGCGACGTGATTATCGAAGGCGACGACCTCTATGGCGACGGCGTCAACATTGCAGCGCGCCTCGAGGAGATGGCAGAGCCGGACAGCATATTGATGTCGGACGATATCCGCCGTTACGCCGCAGGAAAAGTCGATGGCGAATTCGAAGATCTTGGCGAGCAGCAGTTCAAGAACATCGACAAGCCGGTTCACGTCTGGCGCTGGCGAGACAGGAGCGCCGTCGAGCAGGGAGCGCAGGCCGCGCCTGCCCAGCGCGAGGCGCTGAGTCTGCCTGACAAGCCATCGCTTGCGGTGCTGCCATTCGACAACATGTCAGGCGACCCGGAGCAGGAGTATTTCGCTGACGGTGTGGTCGAGGCGCTGACGGCTGCGCTCAGCAGGATCAAGTCTTTCTTCGTGATCGCCCGCAACTCGGCATTCGCCTACAAGGGCAGGCCGACCAACGTGCGCGAAATTGGCCGCGAACTGGGCGTCGGTTACGTTCTGGAAGGCAGCGTGCAACGCGCCGGTGGCCGGGTACGGATCACCGTACAGCTGATTGAGACCGGGACCGGAGCTCATATCTGGGCGGAAAAGTATGACGGTTCGCTGGACGACATATTCGACCTGCAGGACAGCATTACCGAACAGGTGGCTGGTGCACTGCAGCCTTCCATCCGGCTGGCGGAGATCGAGCGGGTCACCCGCAAACGGCCACAGGATTTCGGGGCCTATGACTACACCATGCGGGCATTCAGGCATGTCTGGGCTCTTGAAAAGGAGGAAACCGCCCTCGGTCAGGACCTGCTTGGCAAGGCCCTCGAACTGGAGCCGGACTATCCGCTGGCGCTGGCGCTTTCCGCGTGGTGCCACGCGCAGGGCTCCGTCTACAACTGGGTAACGGACATCGAGGCCAGCAAGACCAAAGCATTGGGGCTTGCCGAACGCGCGGCGGATCTTTCCGCGGACGATCCGCTTATCCTCACCGTGCTTGGAACCGTGCATACGTTCGTCCGCAATTACGGCGCGGCGAAGGTGTTGCTGCAGCGCGCAGTTGCGCTCGACCCCAACTCGGCCTGGGCATGGAGCCGGCTGGGCTGGCTGGCCAACTATGCCGACCGGCCACAGGAAGCGCAGGAGAATTTTGAAAAGGCACTCCGGCTCAGCCCGCTCGATCCGATGAACTTCAACATCTATGTCGGTCTGGCCTCGTCCTTTCAGGTTGCAGGCGATGACAATGCGGCCGCTGACATGTTCCTGCGTGCCCTTGACGAGCGGCCGAACGCGTTCTGGATTCACCGCAACCTGGCGCCGGCGCTACTCGGCGCCGGGCGTACGGAAGAAGCGTACAGGGCTCGCGATGTCCTGCTCAGGGCCTACCCGGAAATGACCGTCCAAAGGTTCAAGGACGCCATGGTGTTTTCCCCGGCGGTGCTGGAGCGTATCGGCAAACAGCTCGTCGAACTTGGCGTGCCCGACACCTGATCGCTATTCCGGCACAGATTCTCCTGATCCGCCCAGTTCCGAGGGGAAGTCCTTCAGCTTGGGCAGGCCGTCCTTCATGGGCAAGACCGTCTCGGCATAATTGACATGGACTGCGGGCTCGAACTTGAGCGTTGGAAGGGTCGCAGCATAGACATCCACCAGGCCGATGGGCGCATGATTGGTCAGGACATGTCCGCCGCACTTGCGGCAGAACTGCCGGTCGCTCAGCTCGCTCTTCTGATAGTGGGCAAGATAGTCTTCGCCCCGGGTGACCGTGACGTTGTCAGGCTTCCACAGCGTAAAGGCATTTACCGGCCCGGCAGACCAGGAACGGCACGAACTGCAGTGGCAATACCCCATTGCCTCCGGCGCACCTGAAACCTCAACCTCGACTTCACCGCAAAAGCAGCTTCCCTTGTGAGTGGATGTCATGCTGTCTACCTCCCGTGCATCCATTCCCCGGCTTGCATGAAGATTTTCGGCATATTTCCGTAGACGGACAAGATCGGCACCCTAGAGGCGGGCTGGGTCTTGCAACTGTTGGTTCAAGTAAGTCCCGCCTGGTCGGGCGGGCATGTCTGACACCGCCCACGTCGTGGGATGGCTCTGCATCAGGCGGGTTTCAACTGGCACAGCACTTGCGTGGCACTGCGCATATCGGGACCAATGCCGCGAAATGTCGATTTAATGACGTGCACGGTGTTGATTTCGGTGAAAATTTGATCACTGTTGCATGAATGTTGATCGCGTGCGTATGCTGCGTCCAACAAACAAGCTTCGCGGTTTAACGCGATTGCAACAGAGGAACGGCGTTCAGGGGATTAAATGGCGAAAGATGCTGGTGCTGGCGAACCCATGGTTCGCTTTGAAAACGTTCAGAAGAGCTACGACGGCGAAACGCTGGTCGTGAAGGATCTGAACCTCGACATCGCCAAGGGCGAGTTTGTGACCATGCTGGGCCCATCGGGCTCGGGCAAGACAACCACCCTGATGATGCTGGCCGGATTCGAGCCGGCCACAAACGGCGAGATTTATCTCAACGGCAATCCGATCAACAACGTGCCGCCGCACAAGCGCGGCATCGGCATGGTGTTCCAGAACTATGCGCTGTTCCCGCACATGTCGGTGGCGGAGAACCTGGCCTTCCCGCTGGCGGTGCGCAACATGTCGAAGGCCGAGCAGGAAGAGCGCGTCAAGAAGGTGCTCGAGATGGTCGAGTTGCCGGGCTTCGGCGGGCGCCGTCCGGCCCAGCTGTCAGGTGGCCAGCAACAGCGTATCGCGGTTGCCCGCGCACTGGTGTTCGAACCCGACCTGGTGCTGATGGACGAACCGCTCGGCGCACTCGACAAGCAGCTGCGCGAGCAGATGCAATACGAGATCAAGCACATCCACGAGAGCCTCGGCGTGACCGTGGTCTATGTGACCCACGACCAGTCGGAAGCACTGACCATGTCCGACCGGGTGGCGGTGTTCGAGGATGGCATCATCCAGCAGCTGTCGACGCCGGAAGAGCTGTATGAGCGCCCGCTGAATTCGTTCGTGGCGCAGTTCATTGGCGAGAACAACAAGCTGCGCGGGACCGTGCAGGAGATCGGCCGCGACAAGATCGCGACGGTCAAGCTCGACTCCGGTGACACGGTCAAGGCGCTGGCGGTCAATGTGAACGGCAAGGGTGACAGGACCTTGCTGTCGGTGCGCCCGGAGCGCGTGACCATTGCGCCGAAGAAGACCAAGGGCACGATCACGCTGAATGGCCGGGTTGAGGAGCTGATTTATCTCGGCGACCACATCCGCACCCGCATGTCGGTGGCAGGCCATCCGGACTTCATCGTCAAGGTGCCGAACAATGCCGGTCATCACGAGCTGAAAGAAGGCCAGACCACAACCGTTGGCTGGCAGGCGGAAGATTGCCGCGCGCTGGACGATATGGCAGCCTGACGCCGTTTCAACAGAATTCCGCCCTGGTCCGATGAGCGGACCATGTGCGGTGTACGGGGGTCCCTGGGGCCTTCGAATTACCTAAGGGAGTAAGTATTTATGAAAAAACTTCTGACTGCAGGCCTTTCTGCGTTTGCTCTTGCCGCCGTATCGACGGCCGCTAGCGCTGAAGGCTCGATCACGGTTGTGTCGTGGGGCGGTGCCTACACGAAGAGCCAGGTGGAAGCCTATCACAAGCCGTTTACTGAAAAGACTGGCATCAGCATCAACTCGGTCGACTACTCCGGCGGTATCGCCGAAGTTAAGGCACAGGTTGAA
>JAWVYF010000250.1:0-4204 GCA_033722845.1 Anderseniella sp.
GGGCCGCAATCACCCCGCGATTCGCCAGGTCCTGAAAGACTTCATGGATGCCGAGTACTGCTCACTGGTCCAGATGGAAACGCCGGTGCTGTGCGGCGTCGTTGCTGCAGAGCTGAAGAAGCGCGCCGGATACGGCCTGTCCAAGGTTTACTTCTGCTCAACCGGGGCAGAGGGTAACGAAACGGCCATCAAGTTTGTCCGCCGCGCCACAGGGCGCAACCGCATCATCTTTACGTCGTCCGCCTTCCACGGGCTGACGTCAGGCGCGCTGGCGCTGAACGGCGGAGAGGTTTTCCGTGAAAAATTCGGCGACCTGCTGGACACCACAAAGGTGCCGTTCGGCGATCTTGATGCGCTGGAACGCGCGCTTGCATCTGGTGACGTTGCAGCCTTTTTCGTCGAGCCGGTCCAGGGCAAGGGCGTGAACATTGCGCCGGATGGTTACCTGGCCGCAGCCAGCAAGCTGTGCCACAAGCACGGCGCGTTGTTCGTGTCCGATGAAGTGCAGTGCGGCATGGGCCGTACCGGCAAATTCCTGGCGCTCCACCACGAAGAAGGCGTCGAGCCGGATATGGTCATCCTGTCCAAGTCGCTGTCGGGCGGTTTCGTGCCGGTCGGGGCCGTGCTGATGACGGATCGCATTTACAACGCGGTGTTCTCGTCGCTCGACCGGGCGGTGGTGCATTCGTCCACGTTCGGCAAGTCCAATTTCGCCATGGCGGCGGCGCTTGCCTCGCTCACCGTGCTTGATGATGACAAGCTGATGGAGAACGCGACCGCCATGGGCAATCTGCTCGGTGAGCGTCTGTCAGCGCTTGCGCCGAAGTACGAGTTCATCAAGGAAGTGCGCTGGCGCGGGCTCATGCTGGCAGTCGAGTTCCACAAGCCGAAGTCGCTGAAACTGCGCACCGCGTGGGCCACGGTGAACAGCCTCAACGAAGACCTTTTCTGCCAGGCCATCACCATTCCGCTGCTCGACGACCACGGCATCCTGACCCAGGTCGCCGGCAACCGCATGACCACCATCAAGCTGATCCCGCCGCTGATGATCAACGAGCAGGATGTCGACTGGTTCGTCACCGCGTTTGACAAGGTCATGGCAGACCTGCACAGGTTCCCCGGCCCGGCCTGGGAGAGCCTCACACGCATTGCAAAGAACGCGCTCGGGCGCTCAGACGAGAAGATCAAGGCGACGGCATGACAACGGCATCGCGCTCGGCGAAGCGCAAACCTGCACGCAAGAAGAAGTCCTCTTCGGCGGCGCGCCCGGCTGACCCCAATCCGGCACCAGCCCGCAAGACGCCTGATGATGGCCCGGCAGCCCACGCCGGGGGCGGTGGATCATTTGTGCAATCCGTGCGCGATGGCTCTGCGTTTGGCGCGGTGGCACGCTGGTCATGCGGTCATGCGTGGTTCGTTGTGCTGGCGTTTCTGGCACTCGCCATCGGTGGCGCTACGCTTGCTGCGACCAAGCTCAAGGTCGATACCGACCCCAACCTGATGATCTCCGCAGACCTCGACTTCAAGCAGAGTTTCAAGCGCTTCAACGAGACGTTTCCCGCTGTAGATGCCAACTTCGTGTTCGTGGTCGATAGTGAAGACCCTGAACAGGCCAAGGATGCTGCGTTCAGGCTGGCAGAAAAACTCCGCTCCCAGCCCTCTCTTTTCGCGCACGTGTTGGCGCCGGGCACCGGCAAGTTCTTCGAAGACTACGGCATTCTTTACGCCAAGCCGGAAGAGGTTGAAAAACTGGTCAGCGGTATCGTTCAGGCTGGTCCGATGTTGAAGGGGCTGGCTGACCAGCCCAACCTGGCCGGGCTTTCAGGCCTGCTCAACGAAGTCACCGCCTACACCCAGGCTGGCCGCGCCCCTGACGGCTTTGCCGGCTTCCTAAACAATGCCGCCGCCACCGTCGAGGCCGAGACCGCCGGTTCACCCAGGCCGATGGACTGGACCGCCATATCAGATGACGATCCCAAGCTGACCGATACCCGCTGGTTCGTGCTGACCAAACCGATCCTGGACTTCACCCAGCTTGAAGCCGCTGCCGCCCCGATGTCCGCCGCCCGTGCGTTGCTGGAAGATCCTGAGATAACCGGAAACGGCGTTGCCACGGTTCGCCTGACCGGTGAGGCCGCCATGGACGCCGAGGAATTCGAGGCTGTCACCAAGGGCGCGATCACCGCAGGCATTGTGTCGTTCATCATCGTCTCGATCACCATCTTCCTCGGCCTGCCAAGCCTGCGGCTGATCATTCCGGCCATGGCGCTGATTATCCTGGGCTTCCTGATCAATGCCGGTTTTGCCACCGTGTCCATTGGTTACCTGAACATGATCTCTGTGGCTTTCGCCGTGCTGTTCATCGGGCTTGGCGTGGACTATGCGGTGCATGTGGTATTGCGGTATGCCGAAGAGCGTGCGCGCGGCTTGAGCCGGACCGATGCAGCCGAGGCAGCCGTCACCAAGATGGGGCCTGCGCTCGGGCTTTGCACCTTGACCACCGCACTGGCGTTCCTCGCGTTCGTGCCGACCAGCTTCGTCGGCATGGCGCAGCTTGGCATCATCGCTTCAGGTGGCATGGTCATCGCCTTTGTTGCCTCCATCACGCTGATCCCGGCCATGTTGAAACTCATTCCGGACAACCACGCCAAGATCGAGCGCAAGCTTGCGCACAAGGTGGCCAACGAAACAGTCCCCGGCAACAACTCTTCCCATGTTCGCATGCTTGCAACCGTGCTGGTCATCACCATAGCGGGCATTGCACTTGCCACCTTCCCGCAAGCCCGTTTCGATGGCGACCCGGTCAACCTGAAGGATCCGGACGCGCCCTCGGTCAAGGCCTTCCTGGAAGTGGCAAGCGAGGAAGCGGGCGTGCACTATACGGCTGAATATCTCACTGACGCAGGCCCGAAGGCCCGCGAGATGGCCGAGAAGTTCCGCGCCTTGCCTATCGTCGAGAAGGTGGTGATGGTCGAGGAGTTTCTGCCCGCCGGTCAGGAGGCAAAACTCGCAGAACTCGGCAAGCTCACCAATCTGGTGCCACGCAGCGTGAACACCGAGTCCGACATTGGCGCACCGGCCCGCAGCCGGATGCTGGAAATCATTTCAAACAACATGACGGCGCTGGTTGGCACCGGGGACGCTCCGGAAGACCTCAAGGCGGCTGCAGCGCGCATGAAGTCCGCCATCGAGGCCTTCCGCAACAACAGGGGCAGCGATGACGAGGCCGTAAAGGGGCTGGAGAATAGTCTGTTCTCCGGTTTGCCGGCGCTTATGGGGGACATCAACCGGCTTGCCACCACCGCCAAGGTGACCATCGAGTCGCTCGATGAAACCATCCGCGAGCGCTACGTCGCATCCGATGGCCGGTGGCGGCTGGAGATTTCGCCACGTGCCGACATGCGCGACGAGGGCAAGCTGTACGAGTTCGTCGATGCCGTGAAGTCGGTGTCCGACGACGCCATGGGTCCGGCCATCAACGTGGCAGGCTCTGCCCGTGCGGTGGCCCAGTCGATGATCATGGCCACGCTGGCCGCACTGGTTCTGGTGGTGCTGATCGTCTGGCCGGCCTTGCGCAATGTGCGCGACGTGGCGCTGGTTCTGGCACCGCTGCTGCTCGCCTCCACCTTGATGGTTGGCTACACCGTGGTGTTTGACGCACCCTTCAACTTCGCCAATGTCATCGTGCTGCCTCTTTTGCTGGGTCTAGGTGTGGACAGCAGCATCCACTACGTGATGCGTGCACGAGAAGGCGACAACGGCACTGACGTTACCGGCACATCGACACCGCGTGCGGTCTTGATTTCCGCCATGACGACCATCGGATCGTTCGGCACGCTTTGGCTTTCCGCTCACCGTGGCATGGCCAGCATGGGCGAACTCCTCACCATTGCCATCCTCGTGACCCTCGTGTGCACCCTCGTTGTACTGCCCCAGCTCATCGAGTGGGCATACAGCAAGCGGGCCAGTGGCCAATCCGCACACCCGGCGGACTAGCTATTGACGTAATAGCGTTCTGCGGCAATTTAGAGTTTGGAGTTCCGTCCGGCGGGGGCCACGGCGGTCAGATAGAGAACAATACAAGGTACTGAAATCGTGACTGTTCCCTTCATGCAGCAAGTGCGCGTGGGCGCCTACGTGATGAAGCAGAAGCTCAAGGGTAACAAGCGTTACCCGCTGGTGCTGATGCTCGAGCCGCTGTTCA
>JAWVYF010000251.1:0-4190 GCA_033722845.1 Anderseniella sp.
CAGACACATTTGACCGGTCGTCCGGGCCGAGGTCGTAGTTGCGCCGTGCTGCATATTGCCGGCCCGCGTTGGGCACGAAAGCCGCCAGACGCGACAAGGCCGCATGGCGGGTGGGTTGCCATGAGATTGTCAGGAGATCAGTGTTGGTTTTGGTCATGGGTGTTGCAACGCGCAGGTACTGCTGAAAGGTCACTTTGCAGCACCTTGCCGGTTTCAGCTTTTCACCACTACAGTCATGTTGCCGCGCATGGACGGCTCAGGAGGCCGAAAGCCCATGACCCTTGCAGACATGATTGCCTTCAACCTCGTGCTCGCTGCAGCAATTGCCAGCCCCGGCCCGGCCATGCTCTACGCCATCCGCACCACGCTGGCCTCAGGACGCGCCGTGGGATTGGCCACCGGCGCGGGCCTCGGCCTGATGGCGGCGATTTGGACAGCGCTGGCGCTGGCAGGCCTTGATGCCGTCTTCAAACTGTTCCCGTGGGCCTACTGGTTCATGAAGCTGGCTGGGGCCGCCTACCTGATCTGGATTGCAATACAGACCTGGCGTCATGCATCCAGCCCCGTTGGCGAAGCAGCGCGTCCGCGCGCCTCGGCATTCGTTGGCGGTGTGCTGGTCAACCTGGCCAATCCGAAGTCTGTGCTGTTTGCGGCAGCGGTGATCGTGGTGGTGTTTCCGAAAGGTCTTTCGCTCGCCGACAAGGCCATCATCGTGGGGAATCACCTGCTGATCGAGCTCGCTTTCTATTCAGCACTCGCCCTGTTGATGAGCACGCAAGCGGTGTCGCGCCGGTACCTGAGGTTGAAACCGGTGCTGGACCGGGTTGCCGCAGGCGTTCTCGGCGCACTGGGCGTGCGACTGCTGGCGGAGCGGTAAGGGCTATCGTCAGTGCCCGCCACCAAGGCTGACCGGTGGGGCCTTGGTCAGTTCTGGCACCTTTTGCGCAGGCGGGGTGTTGCGTGACCGGCCCGTGCGCACGATACCATCGATCACCGTCATGCCGACACCGGGCAGGTTGCCGAGCTGGATTGACTCCAGCATGTTCTTGCCCGGCGCATGCTGGGCCTGGTCGACGAATACGAAGTCCGCCGGCCTGCCCACCTCGATGATGCCGCAGTCGAGCTCGCGCCGGCGCGCGGTATTGCCGGTGCCGAAGCACCAGGCCTCTTCGGCCTTGACGTTGCCCAGCGACGACAACATGGCGATCATGCGCAGGATGCCCAGCGGCTGAACGCCCGAGCCTGCCGGCCCGTCGGTGCCCAGGATGATCTGGTCCAGCTTGCCAAGCTCGCGTGCGGTATTGAGCGTGAGCAGCGCTGCGCGCTCGTTGCCGTTGTGCACGATCTCAAGTGCTGCCTTGCAGTTTTCACACAGGCAGGTGATCTGGTCGTCCGGCAGCGCGGAGTGCCCGCCATTGATGTGCCCCACCACGTCGGTGCCGGTTTCCAGCACCATGTCGGCATCGATCAGCCCGGACCCCGGGATAGACGGTCCGCCGGTGTGAATGGTCGACTGGATGCCGTACTTGCGCGCCCACGACACCATCTGGTTTGCGGTCTTGCCGTCCTTGACCGTGCCAAGGCCCACCTCGCCGAGGAACTTCACACCAGCCTCGGCCAGTTCCTTGAAGTCGTGCTCTTCCATGCCGTGCTCGATGACCGGCGCACCGGCCAGCACCTTCACGCCGGAGGGGCGGAAATTGTCGTACCAGCGCTGGGCGGCAATCGACATGGCCTTGAGGCCGACAATGTCCTTGGGCCGGCCCGGCATGTGGACTTCACCGGCCGAGATCATGCAGGTGACGCCGCCGTGCAGCGTGGACTCGATCCAGTGCAGCTGCTGCTGGCGCGGCGTGTAATCGCCCACCACCGGATGCACGTGGCTGTCGATCAGGCCGGGCGACAGCGTGGTGTCGTGCGCATCGACGTCAGTCGTGGCGCCGGACGTGTCGAGGTCCTTCTCAGTGCCGATGGCGGTAATTTTGCCATCGACGGCGATCAGGCAATCGGCCTCCATGACCGGCTCTTCCATGCGGCCGGTCAGGATCATGCCAATGTTGCGGATGACGAGTTTGTTGCCTTCGGACATGGGTCTTGTTCCTCAAACGTGTTGGTCTGGTCAGGCGAGTTTCTTCAACAGGGCAATGAGCTGGGCGTGCTCGGCATCGCTCAGGCCGGACACGGTGCGCGCGGTAATCTCGGCTGCCTTTTCCGCTGCCGCGCGATACTGCGCTTCGCCCTCAGCCGACAGGGAGAGGTAGATGCGGCGCTGGTCCTGCGGTTCGCGATGGGTGGTGATCAGCCCGCGCTTGCGCAGCCGGTCCACCACGCCCTTGATGGTGGCAGCATCCATGGATGCCTGCCGGCCCAGCTCGTTTTGCGACAAGGGGCCGGTTTCAGCGAGTTTCGCAAGGGTCGCAAACTGGGTCGGCGTGAAGTCTGGCAGCAGGCCCGAGAAGATGGCCAGGTGACGCTGCTGGGCGCGGCGCAACAGGTAACCCACCTGCTCGTCGAGCCGGTACCGGGCTGTGGGCTGGTCCGCCTTGTGTGCTGTCTTCACGCTCATGATGACGAAAGTCTGGCAGCAAAGCAGGCCAATTGCAATTTGTTGGTGCACATATGTGTTTGCGCCAGGCGTCGCAAGCGCGCCAGCATCCGTCGCAAGGCCAATTGACTCGTTTGCGAGTGCGGTGATACGCCAGCAGATGTTCAAGGTGCCCGCACTGGCGGACTGTCATGCCGGCGGTACGGGCTAAGAGGGAATACGGAAGGGTGAGGGTTTCACCCCGGCCGTAGCTGCCCCCGCAACTGTGAACGTCGAGGCGCCTTCCAAAAGGCCACTGGACCACATCTGCCGGTCCGGGAAGGTCGAAGACGCCGTTTGAGACGTGAGCCAGGAAACCTGCCTTGGGCCGCCCACCTCATCCCGGTGCGGGGAAGCGCCAGGAGCTGTGCATTCCGCAGTGGTGGTTCGTTTCCGTCACCGCTTGCGGGGTCTTTCAAACCGTCCCCGAAAGCACAACGAAAAGCTTGAGGAGGCCCTGCCCGCCAGCTGGTGGCAGGTCCGAGGGGATAGCATGAAAACACACCTGAAATCCGTTCTGACGCGGGCAGCGCTGCCGCTCGCGGCGCTGGCGCTTGCCACACCGGCACTGGCCGAAACCATCGACATTGGCGAGATCGTCGTCACGCCCAACCGCACCAAGACCGACAAGGCCAAGGTCGGCTCGACCGTCGAGACGGTCAGCAAGGAAGACATCAAGCAGCAGTCGCTGCCGACGGTGCAGGATTACCTGGCGCAGGAGCCGGGCGTGAACATCGCCTCGCAAGGCGGCTCGGGTCAGGAAACCACGCTGGTGGTGCGTGGTGCCGACAAGAAATACGTCAAGATTTTGTGGAATGGCATTGATCTGGCAGACGTTTCACCACCGCAGGTGCAGCTTTCGCCGGAATACCTGATCACCGGCGGCGTCAACAATATCGAGATCCTCAAAGGATCGCAGTCCACGCTGTATGGCGCAGACGCGGTCGCCGGCGTGATCGGCATTTCCACGCTCGGTGATTTCGAAGAAGGCATCCGCTATATCGTTTCTGGCGAGGCCGGCTCGTTCGGGACCTTCCGCGGCCATCTGGGCACGCAAGCGGCCGCCGCTGACGGCAGCCAATTTGCGGCCGGCGTGACAGGTCTGCACACCGACGGCATTTCTGCCGCTGACAGCCGCAACGGCAATCCGGAACGTGACAGCTATGACAACATCACCGTGTCGCTGGCCGGTGAGAAGGTGCTCGATGCCAACCTGACAGCGTTTGGCTCACTGCTCTATATCGACACCGAAAACGAATTCGATGACGGCTTCTCAAACCCGCCAGTTGACAACGGCAATTTTGGCGAACGCCGCCAGCTGGCCGGACGCGGCGGGCTGACCTTCCGGTCCGATGATGGGCGCACCACCAACACGGCATCGGTGCAGATCAACGACATCAGCCGCACACTGGTCTTCGTCTCGCCACTGGGCGACTACATCGCCAACTATACCTCGACCCGCCATCGCCTCGACTGGCTGGGAGAACACCAGCTGAGCGAACAGCTGACCCTGCAGGCCGGTGCCGACTACGAAGGGACCTCGTTCACGCTGACCGACAACTTCGGCGGCAACTCCACCGGCAGCCCCTGGATTGCTGGCGGCTGG
>JAWVYF010000252.1:0-4184 GCA_033722845.1 Anderseniella sp.
GATCGGCTTGGCCAGGCCGTGAGCCGTGCTGCTGCGGCCGGGGACGCAAGGCTGGCGGTCATGATTGTCGATCTGGACCGTTTCAGGGTGGTCAACAGCAGGCTTGGCCAGGAGATCGGCGACAGCCTTCTAAAGGCCATTGCCCGGCGCATCGAGGCTTTGCTGCCGGACACCTCCAGCATGGGCCGTTTGCCGGGTGACCAGTTCGCCATCATCTACGAGATCAATGAGACCGACGCTGCCGGTGAGGACCTGATCGTGTTTGTGGACAAGGTGCGCCAGGCCGTCTCTTCCCCGGTCAGGGTGCCGCCCAACGAGATCTTCCTGACCTGCTGTATGGGCGTGGTGGAGTGGGACCCGCGCATGGAAAGCGCCATAAACCTGCATCAGTATGCAGAGGTGGCGTTGTTTGATGCCAAGAAGCGCGGCAAGGACCATGTGAGCTTCTACAAGCCGGGCATGCAGTCTGATCCCGAGCAGGCGGGTGGGTTGAGTATCGAGGATCTGCAAAGTGCCTTGCAGGAGCAGCGCTTCGAACTGCTTTACCAGCCGATCATGCGCATGGCGGATCGTCAGTTGGCGGGCTTTGAGGCGCTGGTGCGTCTGCGCCGCCGTGATGGTGTGCTGCTTGAACCGTCCGGTTTCGTACCGTTGGCCGAGCGGTGCGGTCTGATCGGCGACATTGGCGCCTACGTGCTCAGTGAGGCAGCGCGCCAGCTGGGCGTCTGGCAGCGCATGTTCACACCGGCCAAGCCGGTGTTCGTATCAGTCAACATCTCCTCGGCCCAGCTTGCCGGCGGACGGCTGCTACATCTTGCCCGCACGATCCTGCAGCGCGAGGAACTTGCACCCGGCTCGCTCAAGCTCGAGCTGACCGAAACCATGGTGATGGAAAATCCGGAGCTGTCGTTGCAGGTGCTGGAGCGGTTGAAGGCGCTTGGCCTGGGTCTGTCGTGTGATGATTTCGGTACAGGTTACTCGTCGCTGTCATACCTGCGGCGATTGCCGTTCGATACGCTCAAAGTCGACCGCTCGTTCCTGTTGGCCGGGCTTGAGGACGAACGTGGTTCGGTCGTGCTTGATGCAATCATCCTGCTGGCCCATGACCTTGGACTGCAGGTGGTTTGTGAAGGTGTCGAAACCGAGGCCCAGATGAATCACCTTGCATCTCTCGAGTGCGATCTTGTGCAGGGCTTCCTGATTGGTGAGCCCATCGATGCACAACAGGTTCTCGAAGCGCTCGGCGCGCCGACCCGCGGCGCAGAAGGCACCGAGTCCGGCATTGCCGCCTTGTGGAACCGCCTCAGCCGCCGCAAGCCGCAAGCAGCCCCGCCGGTCGCCTTGCCTGTGCCGGAACCTGAACCGGAAGAGGAGCAGTTGGCACCCTGGTCGCCATATGATTTCCACCCCGCTCCCTGGGCACCGCGTATCGCCAAAAAGCGGCTCGAGGAGACGGTATCTCAGCCTGAGCCCGCAGAACCGCCTGAGCTTGAAGCCCCGCCGGAGCCCGACCATCAACCCGATGTTGACGAGGCTGAAGTGCATGAGGTTGTACCGGACGCAGCGGCCCCGTTGGCAGACAACACGGAAGCAACCGGTCTCGAGTCCGCCGAAGTTGAAATGCCGGATGTTGATGCAGACGAAGCGACGGAAGTCGCCGCTGCCAGCGCGGATGAAATTGCTGTGGTTGAAGAGCCTGCAGCCGAGACGCCCCGTGAAGCTGCCAAGGGCGAACTGCCGGATCAAGTGGCGGATGATACGGCCCCGGCTGAGACCAAGTCTGACGATGCAAGCCCGGACAAGCCCGACGGCAAGGCCAAGCAGCGCAAGCCTGCCACCGCCAAGCCCGCTGCAAAGAAGGCGGCAAAGAAACCGCCTGCCAGGAAGCGCCGCCGCCGCCGCTCACCCAAGAAGAAGCCGGCTGAAACAGCTGCCAAGGCTTGACTGGTTGGTTGATGGCGTCTCAGGCGTTGCCGAAGTGCCCGCCGGAAAGCATGTCTTCGCGCAAGCCGATACGGGCAAGCGCGGTGTCGTACTTGGTCTCGAGATCTGAGCCGAAAATCAGGTCTTCATCCGCATCGCAGTGCAGCCAGCCATTCTGGCGGATCTCGCTTTCCAGCTGACCCGGCCCCCAGCCCGTGTAACCAAGCGCCAGCAGGCTGAGGCGTGGTCCGGTGCCGTTGGCGATGGCACGCAACACATCAAGCGTTGCGGTAAGCCCAACGCCGGCATCAACGCTCAAGGTGCATTCATCGGAAAAATAGTCCTTGGAATGCAGTACAAAGCCACGGCTGGTCTCCACCGGACCACCTTGCAGAATGCGCGTATCGGCCACGTCATCAGGCAGCCGGATGTCATTTTCGCCTCCCGACAGATCCAGACGTTCCATCAATCCGCCGAATGACAAGCTGTCGATCTGGTGATTGATGATCAATCCCATGGCGCCGTCGGAAGAATGCGCACAGACATAAATGACAGCGCGGTCAAAGCGCTCGTCACCGATGCCGGGCATTGCAATCAGCATTTTTCCATCGAGATAAGGGTGTGCCATCGAGTCTGCGTTGCGCCTGAAACCTGCTGGATACGTGGTCCAAGCGTAGCATTGCGGCAGCCATTGGCGCAAACCGGCAAACGTGCACGCTTTGCCGCAATGACGAAGGTTTGACTGCCGCTTTGCCTTGCCGGTTGCTATATGTGGGCCATGAACATGCATCTGAATTTCAGCTGGAAGCAAACCGCCGCCGCCACCGTTCTGCTGGTTGTGGCCGCCGGCAGTGCATCAGCTTTCGCGGAAGGGCGTTTGCAGAAGTCTGATTTCTCGTCCTTGCGGCTGCTCAATGCCGGCATGGAAAGCGGCGAGTGGAAAGCAGGTATAGAGATCACCATGAAGCCCGGCTGGAAAACCTATTGGCGGGTGCCGGGTGAGTCGGGTGTGCCGCCGCAGTTCGACTGGAAACAATCTGGCAATGCGCAGAACGTGCAGGTCGAGATGCCTGTCCCGAAGCGCTTCAGGGACAATAATGGCGAAGGTATCGGGTATCAGGGCGTGGTGGTCTTTCCGGTGAACGTCAAACCTGAGGATGCCGGCAAGCCTGTCCGGCTCTCGCTGCAGGCATTCTATGCCGTGTGCAACGACATCTGCGTTCCGGTGCAGGCAGAGGTGAGCCTCGAACTCAGCCCGGCGACAGCCAGTGCGTCTGATCGTTACACGCTGGGCCTGATCGCCGGTGAGATGCCGCAGAACGCATCTGCCAGCGGTTTGTCGGTCAAGCAGCTGAAGCTGGTGGAGACAGAAGGCAACCCGGCACTCGAAGTCGCCATAGGCGGGCTTGCGGCCCCCAACAAAACGGACATTTTCGTCGAGACAAGTACGACGGCGTATTTCCGAAAGCCCGAGCTGGTTTCTCAGGCTGGAGCGACCGCGGTCTACAGGCTGACCGTTGACGGACTGCCGGCTGGCACGAGCCTGAAGGGACAGCCGGTCCGCCTGACAATCGCGGCAGGCGGAACGAGCCTTGTTCACGACGGCTTTGTGCAGTAGGCGATAAATACCAGCAAGACGCCGCTGGCTCTGGCTCTCAAGCCACAGCCGGTAATTACGACCCCAACAGGACCCAAAAGAGGATCAAGCAGAGATGACCATTTCCGTAGGCGACAAGATGCCCGAAGCGACCTTCAACGTGATGACCGCCGAAGGTCCCGGCCAGATGACATCGGCCGAGCTGTTCGACGGCCGCAAGGTTGTGATTTTTGCCGTGCCGGGCGCATTCACCCCAACCTGCCACATGAAGCACTTGCCGGGCTTCATCAGCAATGCAGACGCCTTGAAGGCCAAGGGCGTGGACACAATCGCCTGTGTCTCGGTGAATGATGTGTTTGTCATGAACGCCTGGGCAGAGCAGTCTGGCGCCAAGAACAAGATCACCTTCCTGGCAGACGGCAGTGCAAACTTCACCAAGGCTATCGGCATGGATCTGGATGCATCCGGCTTTGGCATGGGCATCCGCTCCAAGCGCTATGCGATGCTGGTAGACAACGGCGTGGTCAAGGTCATCAACGAGGAAGACGCGCCCGGCAAGGCCGAAATTTCCAGTGCTGAGGAAATCCTCAAGGCGCTGTGATCCGGCTGCCGCAGCAACACAACACAGGGCCCGCAACTGCTCATGCGCATTGCGGGCTTTTTA
>JAWVYF010000253.1:0-4171 GCA_033722845.1 Anderseniella sp.
CGACGGTTGCCTGGTTGAGCGGTTTTCCCAGCTTGGCAAACGGCGCATCGTCGTGGTGGGCCCACTGGTATGGGTTGTCATAGCCCAGTGCGAGATACCACTCGCACGTGCGGGCCATGTATTCGATGGGAGGAAGTTTACGGCCTGTCATGCGGTGCACGATAGCCGAAAACGCATTGCAGGCGGAAGCCGGATGTAGCTGCCGCCTGCACGCTGATGCGAGAGTGAGGGTTACTCGCACACGATGTAGCGGTAGGTGGTGTTGGAGCTGGGGCCGTTGCGGAAGATGTAGCCGTCGCCCAATGCAATGGTGCGGTAGGAGGTCTGGACGCGGTAGTCGACCATGGCGCCATAACCCTTCATGCGGCAGAAGCGGTGGGCGGTGCCCGGCATGTCGTAGCCCGAGTAGCGAAAGCGGCGCGCGTCCAGCCGGATGCCGTCATAGCGCGGCTTGTTGAAGCGGCGCTGGCGGCCAATGGAGTCGTCGCCACCTTCGGCTTCGGAGCCGATATAGCGGGTGTTGACCCAGCCACGCTTGCCCCGGAAGTTGATCGGGCACCAGTTGCCTTCACAGTCGCGGTAGACGCGGATGCCGCACTGGCCGGGGCGCAGCGAGAACTTCTTTGCGTAGGATGCGCCGGGGCCGGTGCGAACGTTGAGGCGGTCCCAGCTTTCGACGTTCACGACGCAGCTTGCGGCTTCGGCCTTTGGTGCGTCAGCGATCAGCGCGCCTGTTGCGATGGGAAGTGCGGCGAGTGCAGAGAGGGTGAGGGTGCGGAGGTTCATTGGTCTGGTGTCCTGTGTTGCCCGTGTGTCTGTCAGTAACGAGACAATGGACCAGGCTGCCTGAACGTAATCTGGCCGCGCCGTTCATCTGGCGTTCAGGCAAATGGCCGCTGTTCAAACCGGGCAGGCGCTGGTAAGCGGAACGCACCATGTTCTCTCCCGAATTGCTCATCGCCATTGCGCTTACCTTCGTTGCTGCCGGGTTCGTCAAGGGGGCGATTGGCCTTGGCTTGCCGACGGTGACGCTGGCGTTGCTGACGCTGCCGCTCGGGTTGAAACCCACACTGGGTATTCTGGTCATTCCGTTGCTGGTGACCAATGCCTGGCAGGCGCTGCAGGGCGGATATCTGAAAGAACTGATCGGCCGGCTGTGGGTGTTTCTGGCTGCTGCCATCATGACCGTTTATGCCGGTGTGCAGGTGCTGGCGACGGCGCGCTCGGAGGTGCTGGTGGCCATCCTCGGGGTTATAATGATCATCAACTCGATCATCTCGTTCACCCGGTTCCGCATTCCGCCGCCACGGCCGGAGCGCGAGCGGTTATGGTCGGGCCTGTGTGGGGGGCTGGGTGGCGTCATGTTCGGCATGACCGGCAATTTCATCGTGCCCGGCATCCTGTTCCTGCAGGCGCTGAACCTGAAACGGGACATGATGGTGCAGGCGCTGGGGCTGACCTTCTGCACCATTTCCGCAGCACTTGCCCTGTCGATGACGCAACGCTCAATGCTGACGCCGGACTTGATGGCTGTATCGGCGGGTGCGCTGGTGCCGGCGGCGCTTGGGCTTTGGCTGGGCACGCGCTATCGCAAGTCGATCTCGGAAGAGCAGTTCCGCAAGATATTCTATGCGGGCCTGCTTGTGATCGGGTGCTCTTTGCTGTTCGGCGCGCTCAGGAACCTGTGGGTGGGATGAGGAGCCTCACATCGCCGCCTTGAACAGCGCCTTGTAGTCCTCTGCCGTGGGCTCAACCGGGTTGGTGCGGTGGGCGAGGTCGGCAAGGGCATGAGGCACAAAGTCGTCGATCATGTCCTCGGTGACGCCCATCGCTTTCAGGCCGGAGGGCATACCGATGTACTCGTTCATCTTTTCTACGGCTTCTGCCAGGTCGGCATGAGGTTCCAGCCCCATGGCGGTGCGCAGGCGCTCGTACTTGGCTTCGCAGTGGGGTGCGTTGAAGCGCAGCACGGCGGGCAGGATGACGGCATTGAGCGTGCCGTGATGGAGCTTGAGATCTTCGCGCCGGCCAATGGCGTGGCTCATGGCGTGAACCGAGCCCAGCCCCTTGGTGAAGGCATGTGCGCCTTCGGCAGAGGCCATCATCATGTCCCAGCGGGCCTGCTTGTCGTCACCATGCCTGACGGCGCGCGGCAGGGCCTGCCAGCCACGCCATAGACCGTCCAGCCCGATGCCTTCGGCAGGCGGGTTGACGGTCGGGACCAGCACGGCCTCGATGCAATGGGTGATGGCGTCCATGCCGGTGGCGGCGGTCAGCACCGGTGGCAGGCCGAGGGTGAGGTCGGGGTCGCAGATGGCGACCGGCGGGATGAACTTCGGATTGCCAAAGGTCATCTTGCGGCCGTCGTCCAGCACGATGACCATGCCGAGCGAAACCTCAGAGCCGGTGCCCGACGTGGTCGGGATGGCAATGACCGGGGCAAGCCCCTTGACCAGCTTGTTGCCGCCGGTCATCGGGTCGAACTGCGCCAGCGGTCCGCCGGAGACAGCCAGCAGGGCAACTGTCTTGCCGAGATCCATGGCCGAGCCGCCACCAAGCGCGATGACGCCGTCACATCCTTCGGACTGGTAGAGTTTCAGGGCGGTCATGACGGCAGCCTCGGTGGGGTTGCCCGGCGTGTCGTCATAGACGGCCGCGCTTGCCCCATCGCTCATGGCGTCCTTCACCGTGTCGAGAATGCCTGCTGCGGCAATGCCCTTGTCGGTGGCGATGAGCGGGCGCTTGATGCCGAGGCGGTCGAGCGATTTCTGCAGCAGGCCGATGGCGCCGTGGTCGAAGTGGCAGGTGTTGAGGAAGGTCAGCGTGGGCATGTCGGCTCCGTTGTGTCGGGTCTGCCATGAGAAGGCGGGTGTTGATTGGTGGGCACAATCGCGGCTAGGAAGGCGCACGTCAATTCCCCCATCGGCCCGGAGTACCAAAGCGATGAAACTTTCCGACTACAAGGCTCTGACCTTCGACTGCTATGGTACGCTCATCGATTGGGAAACCGGCATGGTGAACGGGCTCAAGCCGTTGACTGACCGGCTGAGCCGTGAGCTGACACGCGACGAGATACTGGAAGCGCATGCGCGGCACGAAAGTTCGCAGCAGGCGCAAACGCCGTCGAAGAACTACAAGGATCTGCTGGCGACCGTCTACCGGCGGTTGGCGGAAGAGTGGGGCTCGCCAGCCAGCTGGGACGAATGCCAGGTTTATGGAGATTCGGTGAAGCACTGGCCGGCCTTTCCGGACTCGGCCGATGCGCTCGCTTACCTCAAGCAGCACTACAAGCTGGTCATCCTGTCGAACGTCGACAATGCCAGCTTTGCCGCCAGCAACGAAAAGCTGAAGGTGGAGTTTGACGCCATCTATACGGCTGAAGACGTTGGCTCCTACAAGCCAGCTGACCGAAACTTTGATTACATGCTCAACAAGCTGGAGGCGCTGGGCGTTGGCAAGGCTGACATCCTGCATACCGCGGAAAGCATGTTCCACGATCACGGGCCGGCCAACCGGCACGGGCTGGCGAATTGCTGGATTTACCGCCGCCACGACAAGCAAGGATTTGGCGCCACCATGCACCCCGGCGACATGCCGTCATATGACTTCCAGTTCACCTCAATGCAGGCGATGGCGGATGCCCATGCTGCCGAGCTGGAGGCTTGAGCCACTTTGCCCCTACCCATCCGGCCTGAGGGCTGCTAAACGGGCGCCAGCCAACCTGCCTGAGCGCGGGCGCATTGCAGTTCAAAGACAGTTTTCAAGGTGATCGCTGATGAAGATCAATGGCAACGAAATCAAGCCTGGCAACGTGCTGTTGCATAATGGCGACCTGTACGTGGCGGTGAAGGTTTCCCACGTCAAGCCTGGCAAGGGTGGCGCGTTCGCCCAAGTGGAGATGAAGGGTATCGTCAACGGCACCAAGCTGAATGAACGGTTCCGCTCGTCCGAAACGGTGGAGCGTGTGCGGCTCGAGCAGAAGGACTATCAGTACCTGTATGAGCAGGGCGACATGCTGGTGTTCATGGACAACGAATCATACGAGCAGATCGAACTGCCCAAGGACTTTGTCGGTGAGCGCGCTGCGTTCCTGCAGGACGGCATGGTCGTCACGGTGGAATCCTACGAGGAAAAGCCGCTTGGCATTTCGCTGCCCGACACGGTTGTACTC
>JAWVYF010000254.1:0-4138 GCA_033722845.1 Anderseniella sp.
CCGCATCGAACGCCTTGAACACCAGCCCGTTGGCATGTCCCGGCAGCGGCGGGCCATAATCAAACACCAGGTCTTCTTCCGGGATGAACTTCAGCGGCGGCAAGCCGTCTGGCGTTACGTGCCCCGTCTCCGATACCTGCTGCAGTGCCGTTTCTGCCTCGTCCGGATCAATCGTGGCGGGCTCAAAGCCGCACAATCCCAGGATCACGGCCCGGTCAGTGGCGTGCCCCTTGCCGGTGAAGGCCAGCGAGCCATGCAGGCTGCAGCTCAATTGCGCCGGTTCGCCCGCGCCGGGGATCGGGGTTATGCCGCCGCGCAGGTCTGCGAGGAAGCGGGCAGCGGCCGTCATGGGACCCATCGTGTGGGATGACGACGGGCCAATGCCGATCTTGAAAATGTCGAAAACAGATAGGAACATGACGTGCAGGTACAGTTGATCTCACGCCGCAAGATACTGCCAGAGATAGCTGGCGCAATCAGCGGCGCGACACCAAAATGACCGAACACGGCATCAGGATCAAACCGTCATTGCGACAGGAGCTTTTCATGTCCTCTATCGATCGACGCAAATTTGCCGGCCTTGCTCTTGCCAGCGTGGCTGCAGGCCAGTTTGCCACCCAGCCACTGTTCGCCAAAATGACCCAGGGGGTGCAGGTCAACAAACCCATCGACCAGCTTGAACCCGGCGAATTCACCTGGCATCCGGAGCGGCAGAAGAGCGGGCCGGTTGCGATCATTGTGTCGATCCCGGACCAGATGGTGCATGTGTATCGCGCAGGTGTACGTATTGCCGTGTCCACCTGCTCCACCGGGCGCAAGGGCCATTCAACACCAACCGGCGTGTTCACCATTTTGCAGAAGGACAAGCACCACCGCTCGTCCACCTACAACAACGCGCCGATGCCGAACATGAACCGGCTGACCTGGTCGGGTATTGCGCTGCACGCGGGCAACCTGCCCGGCTATCCCGCTTCGCACGGCTGCATCCGGCTGCCGGTCAAGTTTTCCGAGCTGCTGTTCACGGTGACCCACCTCGGTACGCCGGTCATTCTGGCCAACGGCCACAGCCAGCCACGCGAGGTGGTGCATCCCGGCATGGTGCTGTCAGACTATGCCGAGCACGAATTTGAAGAGCTCACCGGCAAGCACTTCAAGACAGCCGCCGCCAAGCGCGTGCCGCAGCACGAAGAAGGCCACACCACCACCGCCGTGCTGGTGAGCCGCCTGAGCGAAGAGATCATGGTGCTGGAGAACGGGCGCATCATCGCCAAGGGACGCGCCTTCATCAAGAACCCGCGCCAGCCGCTGGGCGATCACGTGTTCATTCTCGACCGGCCACATGATGGCCGCAGGGGCCTTGCCTGGCATGCCATTGGCCACCACCCGAAACTTGCCAATGGCTTCCATCATCCCGAGGAAGAGCTGATCAAGCGCATCGGTGCTGACAAAAAGGTCATAGACGCCATGCAGAAGCGCATGCACCCGGGCATGTTGATGGTCATGTCGGACCGGCCCTTGCACGAAAGCACCCGCTCGGCACACGACTTCGTCATTGCCGTGCAGGACGATGCGTGAGGCCTGCAAGATGAACGCTGGTGTTCTTTTCGTGGCAGCCGGGCTGGCGCTTGTCTCCCCGGCGGCGGCCGCCCAGTCCGGCCCCTCTTTCGATTGCAGCAAGGCTGAACACGAAATCGAAGAGCTGATCTGCAAGGATGACGGGCTTGCCGCCAAGGACCGCAAGCTGGCGGACGTTTACAAGCAAGCCATTGCGGCCATGGAAAAGGTGGACGCTGGCGGGCCGGAAGCCATTGCCAATATCAAGGCAACCCAGCGCGGCTGGATTGGCGGGCGCAACGACTGCTGGAAGGCTGAAGACAAGCGTCAATGCGCAGCCGGCCTCTATGACCGGCGCATCGCCTTCCTGCAGGCGCGATATTTCCTCGTCGAGGGCGGTGAGCCGGTGTTCTATACCTGCAACAACAACCCGGCTGACGAGATCGTGGCGACCTTCATCCCGACCGATCCGCCATCGGTCCGGCTTGAACGCGGTGACAGCCTCGAAATCGGCATCCTGTCACCGGCCGGCTCAGGCTCACGCTACGATGCCGAGTTCGGCGTGTTCTTCTGGATACAGGGCGACGATGCACAAGTCGCCTGGCCACAGGACAACGAGTTCAGCTGCACGGTACGCAAATGAGAAGGCTGTGCAGAGCCGTCATCGGCCTCTACGTACTCGCCTGCATTGCTGCCATCGCTCTCGTGCCGCTGAATGCGGCAGGCTTTGCCGGCGAGCCGGATCCGCTGTCCGGGCTGTTCGCCATACTGCTCGCCGCGCCGTGGATCTGGCTGACTGACAGCTTGATGGCCGATACCGGCGTGGTCTGGAACCTGACGCTGGCCGCGATCTGCATGGGACTGAACGCCGCCATCATGTGGGCCATCTGCAACTGGGCCACGAAGCGGCGCGGCAGTCAGCCGGCGGACGCTGGCTGATCAGCTTGCGTAGTTGGAGCCTTCGTCATCGAGGATCGCCTTGAGTTCGTCCAGGTGCCGTTCGGCCTGACCGGGATAGTCCTCAAGTTCGCGGGCGGTCTTTTCGGCCACCTCGTCTGACAGCACCTTGAGCTTGCGGCCGGTCCACAGCGCCTTGATGTAGGTTTCCGCCGCGCGCTCGAAATAATACATCCGGTTGAAAGCGTCGGCGACCGTATCACCAATCACCATGATGCCGTGGTTGCCCATGATCAGCACCTTTTTCGACGGGTCGGACAGGTGCTGGCAGCAGCGTTCTGCTTCTTCCTCGAAGGCAAGGCCGCCATACTGGTCGTCTATGGCATAGCGGTTGAAGAAGGTTGCGCAGTTCTGGTCGATCGGCGGCAGGCTGGGGTCTTCAAGGCTTGCCAGCACGGTGGCGTGGATCGAGTGAACGTGAAGTGCCACGCGCGCATGGGGGCAGTGCCGGTGAATTGCACCATGCAGGCCCCAGGCGGTCGGGTCGGGCGCATCGGGTCCGCTCATCGTCTCCGGATCGTTGGCGTCCAGCAACAACAGGTCTGACGCCTTGATGCGCGCGAAGTGAACCTGGTTCGGGTTCATCAGGAACTGCGTCCCGTCTTCGTTGACCGACACCGAGAAATGGTTGGCCACGCCTTCGTGCATGTTGAGCCGTTCTGTCCAGCGAAATGCGGCGGCGAGGTCCACCCTCTCCTGCCAATGATCGAGCGTGTTGGGGCGAAGCGGGGTTGCGGTGGCGGTCATGAGTGCGGCTCCTGATATCAGCCTCGGGACATGGCGTTAAACCTGCCGCAAAGCCTTGCAACAGGCAAGACGCAAGCTCAGGCAGGAACCGTCTTGCCGTCCCAGTCGATGACGTTGCCGGATTGATCTGCCTTTGCGCCTTCGATGACGTCCAGCATGTAGCCTGCCGACTGTTCGGCCGAGAACAGTTTTCCGTCGGGCACGTTGGACTGGAACGGTTTTGACAGCCCCGTATCAACCGTGCCGGGATGCAGGCCGAGCATGATCTGCTCCTTGCGGGTGCGGCCAATCTCGATTGCAGCGCATTTCAGTATCATGTTGAGCGCTGCTTTCGAGGCGCGGTAGCTGTACCACCCCCCAATCCGGTTGTCAGAGATCGACCCGACGCGAGCCGAAATGGCGGCAAACACAGCCTTGCCGTCGCGCGGCAGAAGCGGCTGAAAATGCTTCAGGACCAGTGCAGGCCCTATCGTGTTGACAGCCAGGTTGCGCGCCATTGCGTCCGGTGCCAGGTGCCGCAACGCCTTTTCCGGCTGCACGTTGTCGCCATCATGCAGCCACCCCGTTGCCACGAAGACCAGCCGCAGGTTGGGCAATTTCGCGGCTCGCGCTGCAGCCGCCTCAATGGAGGTTTCATCTGACAGGTCAAGCCGCGGCTCACTGGAGCGCGACAGCGCCAGCACATCGCCAACACCGGGGTCGTCGTGCAACAGGCGGCAAACGGCAGCGCCAATGCCGCCGGTCGCGCCGATCACCACCGCGTCGAAGGGCCTTTCGAAACTGGCAAACCTTGTCATGACTGCTCCGCGTTGTTCTGTTTGAGCCAGGCCACTGCACCGCGCCCGGCCGCATTGCCGGTGGCAAAACAGGCCTGCAACAG
>JAWVYF010000255.1:0-4111 GCA_033722845.1 Anderseniella sp.
CCGCCGGTATCCTGTATCCGCTGACCGGCTGGCTGCTGTCGCCGATGATTGCGGCGGCGGCGATGAGCCTGTCGTCGGTGTCGGTGATCTCCAATGCGCTGCGGTTGCGTACGCTCAAGCTATAGCGCCGGCAATGACTTGATGGGCGGCGGTGCAGGGCTCGATGGCGGATCGACTGCAAACATCCTGCACATTGCCGGCTTCGAAACCGGCATGATCGAGTCTGGCGACATCGTCATGAATTGAATGTGCTTGCAGCGGCCAGGACGGAGTTGCTTGCCAACAGACACGGTTGGCGACATCATAAGTTCTCAAGCGGCCGTAAAGGTTCGTCAATGTGGCGTTTGCCGGGGGTGCCCGGTTTCCTTCCGGTGTAGCGTCACGCAGGGAGGATATTGCAATGTGCCATGTATTTGCGGGGCAGAATCCTGCGAACTACACCTTTGAAACCCGCTCTGTGCGCCTGATGGGTCATCCCACCAGCGTGCGGCTGGAGGCCAAATTCTGGGTTGTTCTGGAAGAACTTGCCGAGGCCCAGGGCATGCCAATGGCGAAATTTCTGTCGGCCCTTTACGAGGAAGCACTGGATATAAACGGGGAAGTGAGCAATTTCGCATCTCTTCTGCGGTGCTGCTGCCTGAATTTCCTCGACCCTGGATTTGATCATGAGCGGCTGGCGGCGGAAGCTGCGGAAACGCGCGAAAAACTGGCCAAGGCCGACGCGGCCTGAGGCAAGAAATGGCTGCCCGCTGGCCGTAGTAGCGGGATAACACCACCGGGACGGCGATCATTGCTAGCCTTTGCTGAAATGTTGGGCAAAGGAGGGATCTGCCGTGGCCAAAGCCATACACATGATGGTGCGCGTGCTGGACGAAGCGCGCTCCGTGGATTTCTACAAGAAGGCATTCGACCTTGGTGTCGAGGACCGGTTCGAGTTTGACGGGTTCACGCTGGTCTATCTGAAGAACGCAGAGAACGACTTCGAGGTCGAACTCACAATCAACCACGGCCGGACTGAGCCCTATACCCACGGCGATGGCTACGGACACCTCGCGGTGTCGGTTGCCGATGTGGATTCCGCTTATGCGAAGGCCAAGGCAGATGGCCTCAACCCGACCGATGTGAAGGAGTTCCATCGCGACGGGTCGCTGATGGCCAAGTTCTTTTTCCTGCAGGATCCGGATGGCTACAAGATCGAGGTGCTTCAGCGCCACGGCCGGTACACCTGACTTGATCAAACAAAAAGCATAATGAAGGAGGAAACCCAAATGTCTGATAAAGTTAAACTGTCCCGCAGGACAGCGCTGAAAAGTGCCGCTGCCGGGCTGATCGTTGCAGGAACCGGAGCCGGCGGGCTTGTGTTCGGTCATGAAAATGCCTGGGCAATGACCGCAGAGACCCTTGATGGCGACACGTTCGCCACCCTGGTGCAGATGTCGCGCGATACCTATCCGCACTCGCGGCTCGAAGACAAATTCTATGCTGCGGCGGTGTCGGGCCTCGACAAGGCCGCCAAGGACGATGCCGCGCTCAAGACCATGCTTACCGATGGCGCTGCGCGGCTAGACAAGGAAGCGATGGGCATGAAGGCTGCATCCTATCGCACCATGTCAAGCGAAGACGACCGCTTGGCCATCCTCAAGTCGATGCAGGCAGATCCATTCTTCCAGAAGATACGGTCCAACCTGGTGACCGGCCTGTACAACAACAAGGAAGCCTGGCCGCTGTTTGGCTACCCGGGCGAGTCTGCCTCGCAGGGCGGTTACATCGACCGCGGCTTCAACGACATCGACTGGCTGTAAGGGGAGGGCATCAAGATGGCTACGTTCGAAAAGAATGATGACTCCGTGGTGGTGATTGTCGGCTCCGGTGCCGGTGGCGGCACACTGGGCGCGGAGCTTGCCATGAAGGGCGTGAAGACGGTGATCCTGGAAGCAGGCGGCCGGCACGAAACGGAAGATTTCCAGAATGACGAATGGGGTTCTTTTGGCCAGATTTCCTGGCTGGACAAGCGCACCACGTCTGGATCCTGGCGGGTGGCGAAGGACTTTTCCGGCCTGCCTGCATGGATCGTAAAGGCGGTGGGCGGATCGACCGTTCACTGGGCGGGCGCCTCCCTGCGGTTCCAGGACCATGAGTGGAAGGCCGCGACGACATACGGCAATGTGCCGGGCGCGAGCCTGCTCGACTGGCCGATTGATGCGGCCGAGATGGACCCCTGGTACGCCAAGGCGGAAGATCGCATGGGCGTGACGCGGACCAACGGCATTCCCGGTCTTCCTGGCAACAACAACTACAAGGTGTTCGAAGCCGGCGCCAAGAAGCTCGGCTACAAGGAAGTCCACACCGGGCGCATGGCGATCAATTCCGAACCGCGCGACGACCGGTCGGGCTGCCTGCAGATCGGCTTCTGCTTCCAGGGCTGCAAGTCGGGCGCCAAGTGGTCGACGCTGGTTGCCGAAATTCCGAAAGGCGAAGAGAGCGGCAACCTTGAAGTCAGGCCGAACAGCCAGGTGCTCAAGATCGAGCATGACGACACCGGCAAGGTGACCGGCGTATTGTATGCCGACAAGGATGGCAACCAGCATGTGCAGAAGGCGCGCGTTGTGTGCGTTGCCGGCAACTCCATCGAAAGCCCGCGGCTTCTGCTTAACTCGGCCTCGTCCAAATACCCGGACGGGCTGGCCAACTCCTCGGGCCAGGTGGGCCGCAACTACATGCGCCACATGACCGGCTCGGTCTATGCGGTGTTCGAAAAGCCGGTGCACATGTACCGCGGCACCACCATGGCCGGTATCATCCAGGACGAGGCGCGGCACGACCCGTCGCGCGGGTTCGTCGGCGGGTACGAGATGGAGACCCTGTCGCTTGGCCTGCCGTTCATGGCGGCATTCCTCGATCCGGGTGGCTGGGGCAAGGACTTTGCCTGGTGGATGGACAACTACGAGAACATGGCCGGCATGTGGCTTGTGGGTGAGGACATGCCGCAGGAGAAAAATGCCATCACGCTGCACGCCACGGAGAAGGACCAGTATGGGCTGCCGGTGCCGAACGTACACTTTGATGACCACGACAATGACATCAAGATGCGCGAGCACGCCTTCGGGCGCGGCGAGGCGGTGTACAACGCGGTGGGCGCGGTCAAGACGTTCCGCACGCCGCCATATCCGTCAACCCACAACCTGGGCACCAACCGGATGAGCGAGAAGGCGTCGGACGGCGTGGTCAACAAACACGGCCAGACGCACGACATCAAGAACCTGTTCGTGTCTGATGGCAGCCAGTTCACCACCGGTGCGGCGGAAAACCCGACGCTGACCATCGTGGCACTGGCGCTGCGCCAGGCAGACTTCATCGCCAGCGAGATGTCGAAAGGGAATTTGTAGGGCATTATTGGCGTGCGCGGGCTTTGATTGGCTTTCGCAAGCACGTCCGTGCGGCCGTCTGCTCACGCATTGTTTGGTTTTCGCAGGTGCCTCCGCACCTGCGCCCGTTCGCGGGCTGGCGCAACGCTGGTCGCGTTGCTTGCCCTGCCACGGAGGGGGGAGTGATGCGGCGGGATTGTGCAAGTTCTCCTCAATGTCACCCTCGGCCTTGTGCCGAGGGTCCAGCGGCGTGTGGATCCTCGGGACTAACGGCGGCGCTTCGCTTGTCTTTCGTCCTCGACGTCACTTCGCTTGTCTTGGACAAGCCCGAGGATGACACAGTCCCCTTTTTTGTGCCCCGGGCTTGTCCCGGGACACAGAAGCGTAAAAGCTTGATCTCCAATCCGAGCGACTGCGAGGCAAGCGCGACTGCGCGCCGGCCGGCAAGCTGTCGCGTGGACACAGCTGACCCGGTCCAGATGTTTCTGCCTGCCCCAGCCGGCATTTCAGCGCCGTGGTGATTGACACATGTCATGGCGCAGCATCGCCAAGCGCTGCGACCTTGTTGCGAGCAGTTGCGTTTGTGGTGAGGAAACCATGCCGAAAGACCCGATGGAGATGGCTTTAGGGCAGATCGCAGCGCTGTCAGCCAGCCAGCTGAGGCTTGCTACCGATCCAGCTTCCCTGAACTTTGGCACCACCAGCGAGATTGAACCGTTGGGGCGTCTGCTCGGGCAGGACCGGGC